>JASJDN010000186.1 GCA_030065205.1 Crocosphaera sp. | reverse complement strand
TGACTATAACCATGAACGACCGCATTCGAGCCTGCACGGGCTCACCCCAAAGGAATATGCAACCCGGTCCGTCGAGGATCAAAACCTGAACAGAGCTAACTTCTGAATGAGGATAAACAGGGGATCAGGTCAACCATCATAAGGCCAGCCATGAGGTCAGAGACTGAGATCCAGCTCTCTTCCTGGTCGCGCCTCGACGATTTCAGGGCGCTAGACATGCCGCTTCGCTTCTTCACTCATCTCCACGATCCGGCGCATGTTTGCGAGTAGAGGATTATAGTCAGCGACAAATTTCTCGGAGACGCCGGACAGATTCTCAGCCATAGAACGAACGACAGATTCGATCTCATCTTGCATTGCTTGATCCAATTGAACGATCGCCTCGTTCATTTGCTTCGTCGCGCTTGAGATCGTGTCATTGAACGAAGTTTGCAGACCATCGAGCATTTCGCGCTGTGTTTGACGCTGTTCAGCCATTGAGTCCTGAACCATGCTATGGACTTCACGCCCTGCGGACTCTGTCGCATGAGCCATCTCCTTTGTGATGCGCAGAACCTGTTCGCTAACATCCGTCACGGTCGCTTCAGTGCGAGCGCGGAGATCATCGAAACCCAGCGATATCGACTCCGAAGCGTTACGCATGTTCGAAACGAGCGCTTCACCTTCGCCCGTCATGGCCTTTATCGCCTTTGATTGATCAGCCGCAGCGCTCTGCAGATTCGATGTCAGTTGCTCTATATTCGCCTGTATCTCTGGAAAAGCGCTAACTGCCTTTTCCCGAATCTCGGCGAAGGAACCCAAATGGCCGAGTAATTCCTCGAGTTGAGCGCCCAGAAGATCATTTGCTTCCCGCATTTGCGCGACTGATTGTGGAATATTGGACGCAGACTTCTCAATTTCATGTAGGGAGTCTCGTGCCCCCTGTAGGCCGAGAACCGCCGCATCCATGGCCGACATTAGTTCATCCATCTGTTGGCGATATTGCTCTTGCCAATCAACCAGTCGACCAACCGCGAGGTTTAGCTGTTTAAAGTTTTCTCCAAACTGTTCAGATATCTTCTCGTTAAATTCTCGAATCACAGCCTTCAATTCGTCGATGATCGCTTCTGAAAAGGCTTTGGACATCTGTTCGGCGAAATTCTTGAATTCACTGATTTGTTCGTCAAATCCTTTACGCAATGACGCCTCTAAATCCGATACGGCTCCACGGAGCCTTTGCATCTGACCAACAAGGCTTGTGTCCTTATCGTCGGTCAAAGCATCCCGGAGTTCTTGAAGGTGTCGAGTATTGTCGACGCCCGCAGCGTCGACCTTCTCGTTGAGTTGCTGAAGTTGCAGAACAATGTCCTCAACCGTTGCGTTTTCTTGCTGGACCTTTGCACGCGTTATCAATGGATTTGCAATTCTATATGTAACTGCAGCGAACAAACCCAGTATGGACGTTCCGAAGGCGACCTTTAGGCCTTCAAGGAGATCGGGAACAGATCGGTCGATCGCCCGAATGTCAAAATCAAGCAGGCCAACAAAAATCCCAAAAAAGGTCCCAAGAATGCCTAACGATGTCATCGCTCCCGGCGCCGTGGAGACTAGCGCCTGTATTCGCTTACTGATCGTGTTGGCGGACAGTATTGCAAATGCAAAGTAGACGAAAATAGCAATTGAAAATACCCTGCTGACGTCGTTTTCCCAAAGCGCGACCATCATTCGCTCGACCGATTCGACCATTCCGCAGCCCCCACGCTAACAAGAGGAAGCAATACTCCCTTTTGCAGGGCCGTTTTTCAATACAATTCGAAGTGCTATGCTGCGAGGCTTTTTGATGGCTTACGAGCCAACCTGGCGGCTGCGCTATGGCCGCACTTCCAATGCGCACTATGCGTCTATTCCTGGGATTTGGTGGACTGTCGTTGCCCGCGAAGTGCAGTGTTCCGCCACCCATGTTTCTGCCCCGCGACTCAGAAGAGCCCCACTAAAGGCGTGGCGCAGCCTCATGCGCCTCTATTCCCCCCTCACCCCTCAACAATCGCGGGGGAGCCGCCCTTCAGTTGGTACATGCCACGGTGGCCGGGGACGGGGGCGAATTTTTCGGTGATGCCGAGGACGGTTTCGGCGCCGCCGAGATAGAGCATGCCGTCCGGCGGCATCATTTCGGCGATGCCGTCGAGGACCTTGCCCTTGGTCTCCTGATCGAAATAGATCAGGACGTTGCGGCAGAAGACGATGTCGAACTGGCCCAGGGTGCGGGCGGATTCCAAGAGGTTGAAATACTTGTACTGCACCATCGAACGGACCGCCGGGTCCAATTGCCATTTGTCGCCATTCTGCTTGAAATACTTGATCAACAGCGTGATCGGCAGGCCGCGCTGCACCTCGAATTGGGTGTAGAGCCCGGCCTTGGCCTTGTTGATCATCTCCATCGAAATGTCGGTGGCGATGATGTCGAAACTCCAACCGGCGAGCTTCGCGCCTTCCTCCTTGATCAGCATGCTGAGCGAATAGGGCTCTTGGCCGCTGGAACAGGCGGCGCTCCAGATCCGGATGCGTTTCTGGGCGGCGCGGGCCTGCATCAGGCCGGGCAGCACGACGGACTTGAATTGGTCGAACGGCTTGTTGTCGCGGAAGAACAGCGACTCGTTGGTCGTCATCGCCTCGGTGACATCGCCGATCAGGCCTTCGTCGCGCTTGCGGACGCGGTCGGACAGCTCCTCCAGACCTTGCAACCCATGTTTGCGGGCGACCGGCATCAGCCGCGTTTCGAGCAGGTAGGATTTGTCCTTGGACAGGACCAGGCCCGACCGTTCGCGCACGGTCTTCGAGAGGATATCGAAATCTTCGACCCGCATCAGCCGGCCCCCGTCGCCACGCGCTGGACCAACGGGCCGATCTCGGAGAGCGGCAGGACCGCCGAACAGACCCCGGCCGCGGCGGCCGCGCCCGGCATGCCCCAGACGACGCTGGTCGCCTCATCCTGGCCGATCACCATGCCGCCGCCGTCGGCGATCAAGCGCGCGCCCTTGGCGCCGTCCGAGCCCATGCCGGTGAGGATCAAGACCAGCACATTCTTGCCATAGGCCTCGGCGACGCTGCGCAGCATCGGATCGACCGCCGGCCGGCAGAAATTCTCCGGCGGGTCCTGGTTCAGGCGCAGCCGCTTCTGCGGCCCGGCCTCGACCAGCATATGATAGTCACCGGGCGCGACATAGATCTTGCCGCTCTCCAGGACATCGCCGTCCTGCGCTTCCTTGCACGGCCGGCCGCTCGCCTTGGTGATATGCTCGGCCAGAATGGTGGTGAAGGTCGGCGGCATATGCTGGGTGATGATGATCGGCTGCCGCACCCCCTCGCCCAAATCCTTCAACACCCGGAACAAAGCCTGCGGACCGCCGGTCGAACTGCCGATGGCGATGACCTCGGGCCGGATGCGCGGGGCCGGACGCAGCGTGATTTGCTTGGCCGGCGTCGCCAGCGCGGCCTTGGCCGGGGCGCCCGCGCCGGTCGCGCGGCCCAGGGCGCGTTTCTTGCGGCGTGCGATCCGCCCCAGGGTCCGGACCTTGTCCAACAATTCTTGCTTGAAGGCGTCGGCGCCGCGCAGCTCGCCGCTGCTCGAGGGTTTTGGAATGTAATCCGCCGCCCCCAGCTCCATCGCCTTCATCGATTCCTTGGCGTTGCGCAGGGTCAAGGTCGACGCCATCAAGACTTGCGTGCCCGGCGAGGCCTCGATGATCTTGGGCAACGCCGTCAGCCCGTCCATCCGCGGCATCTCGATGTCCAGCACCACGACATCGATATCATGCCGTTCGAGCGACTTCAGCGCCCGTTCGCCGTCGCCGACCGAGGCGACGACGGTCATCGATTCCTCGTCGTCGATATAGCGGCTCAACATGCCCCGAATCACCAGGGCGTCGTCGACCACCATGACACGGATGCGCGAGTCTCCGCCCTGATCCGGCGAGGACTGCGCTATCGCACGCGCACTCGCCATTAAAGCAGACCCACCTGAACGAACTTGCTTTCCACGATCTCGCTGTCGAAGGGCTTCATGATATATTCGTCGGCGCCCGACGCGATCGCTTCCTGGATGTGGGCCAGATCGTTCTCAGTCGTGCAGAAGACGACCTTGACCGCTTCATTGCCCGGCAATTGACGCAACGCCTTCAGGAACTCCAATCCGTCCATCACCGGCATGTTCCAGTCCAGCAGCACCGCGTCAGGCAATTTCGCCTCGCAGGCGTCCAAGGCGATTTTGCCGTCCTCCGCCTCCAGGACCTCAAAGCCGAGTTCTTCCAGGATTTTCCGCGCGACCATGCGGATCACACGCGAATCGTCCACGACAAGGCAGGATTTCATGACCGACGGCTCCCCGTTCTAACCGCGCAACACCATCCAAAAATTACGGTCTTGGCCCAGCGACCGCAACCAGACTCTCCCTGCATCGATCCAGCGACGGCGGCTGGAAGGCGCCGCTTCGCCGTTCGCAACCGGCCTGTCAGCCTTTGCCGAACGTCTCGTTCAGGGTTTGCAGCAGACCGTCCCGATCATGTTTCGCGACATAGTCGGTGAAGCCAACCTCTCGGCCCCGCTCCAACGCCGCCGGCGTCGTATGCGACGACATGGCGACGATCGGCAGATCGGCCCAACGGCTGCCGGCGCGCAATTCCTCGACGAGGTCGAAGCCGCTTTTTCCGGGCATCTCGATATCGCTGACGATGACGTCGAAATCGTCGCCACGCTCGTGGAACAGCAGCGCCTCCTCCGCCGATTCCACCGTCGTCACCAGATAGCCGGCGACGGACAGAATCGGGGTCAGCAGATTTCGGAAGAAGGACGAGTCGTCGACCAAGAGCAGCCGCCGCCGCGAGCCGCGCGACTCATCCATGGTCGCGTCGCCCTCCAACCCGAACCAATCGCTGAAGGCCTGGGTTAGGTAATAGCCGGTATCGATAATCTCGGTCGCCTTGCCGGCCACGATGGCGCTGCCGATCATGCCTTCGTTCCGCGCGCTGTGCTCGACCGACAGCCGGTCCTCGACGATATCCAGGATCTCGTCGACGACCAAACCCATCGTGCGCTCGCGGTCGGTGAAGACCAGGGTCGGCTTCTTGCCGGTCTCTGGGAAACTGTAGGACGCGTTGATCGGCACCAGTGGCATCAGAGAGCCGCGATACTGAACCATCGCCTGGCCGTTCGTGTATTCGACATTGTCGAAATCGATCTCTTCCAGACGGGCGACCAAGCCCAACGGCACCGCTTTCGGCGCCGCGTCCTGGGCGCGGAACAGCAACAGGGCCACGCGCTCTTCATCTCCGGTCTTCTGCATCGCATGCGAGACTTCCTGCGTCCCATCGCTGACCGCCATCTCACCCGTGGTCTGGGCGATGCCGTTCGGGTCGAGGATCATGATGACGCTGCCGTCGCCGAGGATCGTGTTGCCGGAGAACATCGAGACGTTGCGCAGGATCGGGGCGACCGGCTTGACCACGATCTCCTCGGTGTCGAAGACCCGGTCGACGATGATG
>JASJDN010000185.1 GCA_030065205.1 Crocosphaera sp. | reverse complement strand
TTTGATTATGTATAGTTATGTGAAGCATTCTGTATTTTTACTGAGTCATAGATAAGATATTTTTATTAGTTGATTATTTAAGTATTTTTGTATTGATGTGTTTACTTGGTTTGGGGGGTATGATTTATCTAACAGAGGTTTAAAACCAGGAGGTTTATGAGTGTATCTGTTAGGTTTGATTATTTACAAGGTATTTGTTTAGTTGATTATGAATCTGAAATTAAAATGATTTTAGATTCAATCTGTGACTTATTACCGATTGGTGATTCTTGGTCATTACTAAATAGATCACTATTCCTCGGTGAATCGTTTACAACTGCTTTTTGTTCCATTAGAGGTAAATTGTACGGGGGTTATCGTCGCCAAGGAACAGGATATAAAATCCTCTTACAGATTCCTGGATCCTATTGGTCACAATTAGAAACCATCAATTATTTACCCTTAATTGAACAATTAACTGATTATGGGGTTCACTTCACAAGAGTCGACATTGCTCTCGATGATTATAACCGTAGAATTGACTTTAATTCTGTCAAACAAGTTGGAGAATTAGGTCACTATAAATTAGTTAATACCTATAAATGTGTGGAATCTTCCCTTGTTCGTGGTGAGTTACCAACCCCTACCTGTTACTTTGGATCATCCGATAAAATTCTCAGATTTTATAACGCTGAAGTGGTTCATGGTATCGAGGCCGACAGATGGGAACTTCAACTAAGGGGGGATCATGCTCAATCAGTTATCTGTGATTATCTCGAAGATCAAAACTGTTTAGGAGAATTTGTAACCGGTGCCGTTGACTTCGGGGTTTTATCTGGTCAGTCCTGGGATTCCTTTAAACGGTGTGATTGGTGGGAAAGTTTAAGAGTAGAAGCAGGGGGAGCTAAAAAGATTCAATTACCCACGTTTAACCCCTGTTTTGAAAAATCTTTAAAGTGGTTATACGCTCAAGTCGCTCCTACCTTAGCAGTCGCTTATTCGGGTTACGGTAAAGATGGATTCAATCAACTAATTAACGACTTAGTTAATATTGGTAACGGTCGGTTAAAAATGTACCATCATCAATGGATTAATGAATTAAAAAAGGAACATCAAAATGGTTAAATGTGTTGTACTCGGTATTGAATCTGGCTCCTATACTTCTCGTTCTGGGGAAGAAGTCAATTATACAAAGATGTATTATTTCGAGGTAAGTAGTAAAGCCAACTCATCCTTACAAAGAGGGTTTACTCTTCTCAATAAAGACATTTATCCAGACTTTTCTTTATCTGACTTCTCACAAGTTCCTGGGGTTTATGAACTAGGTTTTAGAGCTTCAAGAGGATATAGAGGTAAATTAGAACCTAAGCTAGTAAGCATTGATTTTCTTTCCCCATTAACTATAAAAGAGAATAAAGATTATTTTCTTATAATAGGAGCTAAGCGGTATAACTTTCAACCTAACAATGGGTCAGTAATGAAAGGGGTTAAAGTCTTTGCTATTGACCCAATGACTCAGGAAGAATCAGAAAACTATTTAGGGTTACAAATCTTAGAAACATCCATATCTAAAGCAAAACTAGATAATTTTTCTCAAATTCCAGGCTATTATGACTTAGCTATGGAACAAGTAAGAGGACGTAATGGAGATTCAATTTATAAAGCCATTGCTGCCACTTTCAAGGATTCTTATTCGTTTAGCTCCCCTTCAACTCCTCCCTCAGTCCCCACTTCTTCTTAATTGCACCTATGCAATAGTTAAATAAAATTAATTGAGGTTTTTATGACTTTAGAAGAGTCTGTTAATGTCTTAAATCAATTGATTTCTGTAGTTAGTAGTTCATTAATTACAATTTATGGAGTAGCATCCATTTTTAAAGTTGTCAAATTGTTTCTTACTTTTTAAGAGGTGTTTATGGTCTGTATTGATAATGTGATAGTTTGTAATATTAACAGTTTTTCTAGTTCGGTTCAACAATTAGGATTAAAACTGATTGTTAATGATTCTTCATTACCTAATCCTTTACGGTCAGAAAGTTGTTTAACTACTATTTGTCTTGAGTCTACTAGTGCTGGTTTATTATCAGCTTTGACTCCTGTAATTATTAATCTGGCTTTTATGATTATGCTTTGGCTAATTCTACATCTTTTCTACTCACTAATTCCTGGAGAACTTTAACTATGTTTGAATTAGTAATTGCCTTTGGTACTTGGTACTGGACTAGCAAAGCTTGGCTCTGGGTTTCTATTATTCTAATGATTCCTATCATTGCTTGGCAAATTATTAAAAGAATGCCCAATAATTCTAAACTAAACAAAAGGAGAAAATCTCATGTTAAACGTCGTTAATCAGTTAATCCCTTTTCTATTATCTACTGATATTGATTTTAATTCTTTAGATATTCCCAGTCCGATTCAATTTGTTAATGATTACTTTATTGATAATATCCAGGATGATTTTGTTGTTTATCTCTCTGCTTTAGCTGCTGTAACTATTATGAAGAAATTAATTAATTTTTAGTTATGCGTTGTTTTATTGAAGTTGTAGATGATGAATCGGTTTGTGTTTGTGGGGAGTTTCAGTCAGATATTGATAAAGATCCTTGTTATCAACAATTAGAGGGTCAATCAGGGGTTGATTTTGCTCAAGACTTGTCAAGTAAGACTCTTGATTATTTTCAAAGTTCGGGAATTCTATCTTTATTTGCTTTATCTGTTGCCATTTCTTTTACTTTTTCTCGGTTTAGATAATGTATTATTTTTCAACCGCTAACACTTCCGCTACTTTTCAAGAAAGTATTGAGGATATCCAACAAATGCCTCAATTCTTTTCTGATTCTATTAACTGGGGTATTGATGCTTCTTATGCTGCTTTTGGCTTTATTGTTTTATTGTCTTTAGCTGTCAAAATGTTTGATAGAAAATAGCCTTTTCTTGGTGATTGATAGGGGTTCGATTCCCCTTAAAGGTTTGCCTTATTCATCCCTTGGGCAAGGATAACAATTACTCTTTTAGGAGGTCAAAATGGTTCGTAATTTATCAATTCTTCAAAAAAACGCGATTTTAAGTTTGGTGGTGGCTTTTGCTGTTGTGGGCGTGGCTACTAATGCTCATGCTCAAAAGTTTGAGGATGAGGTTGAGAAAGTGAATATTATGTCTGACACTATCGCGGGCATTGTGGCCAGTATGACTGATGTGACGATTTTACCGATGGGGATTGGGGCTAGTATGCGGGTCTTCCGTCATATTGTTCTGGCTAACGTTTAGGTTTTTCAATCGGTAATTTTCATTTAGGTAGGTTTATTCTTATGGGTGGTTACAAAGTCAGATTAATTGTTTTCTGCTTAATTGTTGGCTTATATCTTTCTTTGAGCCACCCTTTTTATCCAGCTTTGGCTCTTGGAGAAGGGAATTGTTTCCAGGGTACTTTTCATTGGGATGGCGACGGTGATGGTGGTTCTGATTCTGAAGATACGCCTGACATAACCATTGAG
Source organism: Crocosphaera sp. (assembly GCA_030065205.1). Lineage (GTDB taxonomy): Bacteria > Cyanobacteriota > Cyanobacteriia > Cyanobacteriales > Microcystaceae > Crocosphaera. Next base: position 2,307 of record JASJDN010000185.1, on the reverse strand, counting down.
ACTGAAATCGGACCGGAGTTTAAAGAGACTGATTCAAAAGAGATTGAAGCTTGTTCTTTGAATGTTTTTGCTGATAAGTTTCCCTTAGATTTTGTTCAAGCTCCTCCCATTGAAGGTAAGCGTAGTTGTCCAGAATTGACCATGTTTAATATGACTCATCAAGCTTGCTTTATTATTGACGTTTTTGAAAAAATTGAGCCAGGTATTCTGGCTGGTATGTTCATTTTAGCTATTATCTCCTTATGATTGATCTGCTTTTTTTCTTACAAACACCTCCCCCACCTCCGACTCCTTTAAGTAGTATGGGTCACTGGATTTGTGGGATTCTCAATAGGGTTGTCGCTTTTCTTCCTTCTTCTCCTGTAACTTTAGCTGATTTAGCAGGGCAGTTAGCAGAATCAATTCCCTTTATTGGTTCCTATTTAATTTATAAAAGCTTTACTAATTTATCTACTGTGTTAACTTTGGTGGTCTTTTATAAAATCTTTGTTGTTCTTCCTGGTAAATTTAGTTAGAGATTTATTATGTTATATATTCCCCCCATTTATGGTGTTGTTGGTGAACAGGGTACCGGTAAATCATTTAGTGCGATGAAAACGGTTTTACCTTTTGCTAATTTGGCTGAGTATGATCTTTGTTTTAATTATGAAATCAATCTAAGAGCTTTGTATGATTATTGCATTATACAAGGTTATAATTGGTTGGCTTGTCGTATTCTTCATAATAAGGTCAGAGTTAAAGATTCTGAGGATTTAGAGGATTTTATGGATCTTCCTAAGACAATTTATATATTAGATGAGGCGGGGGTTTATTTGAATAGTCGGGCATTTCAATCGGTTCCTAAAACTTTTCTGGCTCAATTAGCACAGGTTAGACATGATCAAAAGATATTGGTTTGGTGCGCTCAATATGCTGATATGGTTGACCGTGTTTTAAGGGAGTTGACGGCGATGTACTGTCAATGTTTATCGGTTTCTAAGTTTAGTAAGGAACTTTGTAATTATGAAATGTACTGGCAAAAGATTTATATTTACAATGCTAGGAAGTATAAGATTTATTTGAGTAAAGTTGACCAGAAGCTATCAGGTATAAAGTTTTGGATTAATTCTCGTAAGTTAGCTGATTGGCATTATGAAGGGTTGTTATCTGAGGAAGATAGGATGATCTTTGATATTTATAATTCTTTTGGTTCTCATATTGGTTATGATGACGATTCTAATATACATGGTTATTTGAACTTGGATTTTTTTGCTTCTGTTAAATCATCTCGATGTGTAAATTCTCCTCTTTCTGATTATGAAATAGAAGATATTAAAGCTCGTCTTGATGTGATTGTTAATAGTTTATAGTTTTTGCTTTGATTTGTTTATGTATAAGAATTTATTTTCTGCTTGTTTAACTCTTGGATTTTTAGTTTCATCTCCTGCATGGTCTGTTGAATATTCGGATCATCCTTATCGTTTACCTTTTGGTAGTTATAGTTATCAATTGTCTAATGGGTTTGCTTCTAATTCTGCTAGTTTGGAGGCGATGGAATATTATTCAGATTTGGCTTTTTCTGATAAATTAACTAATAAAGGTTATCCTTATCGAGCTTGTGGGTATTACTTCGAGTTTTATGCTGAAATTGATCTTTATCCTTCTGACCGACTTCATAATCCTGATTGGGATCTAGGGGGTCGGAGTGATAAAAAATATTATTATAATTCTCGACGATTTTCGGATACTTATACATCAATTTCTGTGTCTACTTCTAGTACGAATTATAATTCAACGAGTCGCAGTAAATTAAGTATGTATTCTATTTTAAATGAGATGAAAGAAAGCTTAATTAATCAATTACGTGACTATCAAATTTTCATTCAAAGGGGGGAATCTTATACTTTTTTTTACAGTTCTAATGGTACAGTGAAAACGAAGCTTAGGGATTCTGATTATTATAAGTTAGGATGTGACCAGGCTCCTATTGATCAAGCTGCGCCGACTTGTCCTAATTTGGTTATTCGAGGTTTACCTTTTATCCGAAATACCATTACCTGTCATCAAAAAAATCGGTGATGAGATGATTTAAAAGACGGGGCTTAAATCTATTATTTTGTCACTTAATCATCTTTCCGTCGTTAAATTATCCAGCCCGATTTTTGGCGTTAATGTCTATGCTTAATTACCTGTTCCTATTATTATGATTTTTGAGATTATTCACCTGATTTTATCGATTGCTGTTGTCATTGCTCTCTGGAATATGTCTTATAAGGATACCAGTGGTAAGATTTTAATTACTGCTTTCATTTCAGGTAATTTTATTCT
>JASJDN010000084.1 GCA_030065205.1 Crocosphaera sp. | reverse complement strand
GATATGTTGAAGATAGAGACAAAATGGCAGCCTTAAATATACTTAAAAAAGGTACTATAGGGCATATAGGAACCTACTCGGAAGAGTTAAACGCTTGGGGAGATTTAAGCTCTATCTTGGTTGGTAGTAATACCTGTCAAGACAACTTGAGTCAGTGAACCAAGAATCCCCGTATGAAGCGTAGCGGAATGCGTGGGAGTGTCAACAAAGCGAGGATTACCAGAAGGAGTTTCTAGCTGTTCAACAGTAACATGATTAACGGTTTGATTCATGGTATTAGGGGTTACAGGGGACTGGCCCAACTGTAACGACATATACAGTAACCACGTTACCGTGCTTGCTAATAAAAAACGTTCTAACATCTCACACCACCTAGAATCAATTGCATCTCTTGACACTCTCACCGTCAAGCCTATGGCGATAACGGAAGATTCTTGCTTCTACTCCTCTTAACTAGGCAATGGCCCCGTCAGATCGAATCCACAAGCATTTTGCTTTAACGTCCACTGACTGTCTGGCAGCAGACGGCTCTAAGACAACCACGGTTTGTGACTATCTATGTCCACTGAGATACCTCTACTAAACCATGCTATAGTTGGGTTTTACAACAATAACTAAGGTTTTAGGACGGTCTTATTCGTCTTCGAGGTTTTCCGTCTCATCCGTCTTTGCCTCTACTACATCAGTATAGTATCGGTCTTACAGACTTGCAAATCAAGACACCTCAATTGTAGCAAACCCTTGCTACAATACTAGCAAAGCTTGAGTAATTTGGAAAAATTAACACTTATTCCCAAAGTCAGTGATAGGGTTGTGAGAGAAGTCAATGGTTAGAGATATTAGATTAATAGCCATGAACTTCAATGATATTGAGAACATAAAATGCTCTCAATCATCTCGTTATGGGATGAAAAATCATCATTTCTTCAACAAGTTACAATCTAGCAATCAATGGCTAAATATTTTCTAATTGAATCACAAAGTCCCTTTGATTATCCAGAGGTCAATAATAATTATAATCTGGCTTCTGATCTCGCCGATGCTGGTAATGAAGTTACCTTATTTTTAATCGAAAATGGGGTCTTAGCGTCCCGTTCTACAGTGGCTTCTCAAGGATTAATAAATCTAGACAAAGTGAAGTTATTGGCTGATAAATTTTCCTTAGATGAGCGAGGAATTGACACCACAGAGTTAGGGTCTAAAATTGAAGTTTCTACCGTAGAATCCATCGTAGAAGCTATGAGTCAAGGACAAAAAATGATGTGGTTGTAGTTAATTAGGAGAAACCCCAAAAATGAGTAAAACAGTTCTAAGTTTTTTATTGATGGATGGACCTTTTGAACAGGCCAGAACCACTACTGCGTTTCGGATGATCGATGCTGCTTTAGATAAGGGATGCGATGTTAAAGTATTTACTTATGAAGGCGGTGTTTCTTTAGCTTTTGCTCATCAAAAACCCCATGCTAACAGTGTTCACGGGCGCACTTTTGATGAAGAAAATCACCCTTTAACCAAAGATTGGATTTTAGCTTTATTTGATAAAGCTAAAAGTAAAGGTTGTGAATTAGAATGGGTTAATTGTGGTCTTTGTGTTGATGAAAGAGGTGTTAATGAAGCGGTAGAAGGCTGTCGTCGCGGCGCACCTAAAGACTTTTGGGAATGGTCAAAAGATGCAAATGGCACCTTAGTTATTGGCACAAAATAAGGAGAAAATATGAAAGTATTACAAGTGATTCAATCCGCTTATCGTTGCACTATTGAAGAGCAAGATGATCCCGTGGTTTGGTTTATTCAAGTGTTAGAAACCATCGGCGGTGACGTTGATATTGTCTTACGAGCTAATGCAGTTAATTATGCCGTTAAAGGACAAGTTGTTGAAGGACTTTCTTTTGGAGACTGGAAACAAAGTTTTCCGGCTAAATTGGATGACGATTTACAACAATGTCTTGACAAAGGCATCAAAGTTTATGCGATTAGTGAAGACATTGCTAAACGAGGCATTCCCGAAGGTAAATTATTAGAAGGGATTGAAAAAATATCCTTTAAAGAATTACCTAAATTGTTTGATAGCTACGAACAAGTTTGGCATTGGTAATATAGCAGTTCCCATACTTGTGAGGTATAAAGATGATCGCTTTGAGGCAGGAGGCAAGAGGCAGGAGTTAGGTGTACCTCATGAGTCCGAGAAACGCTATAAAATGTATAAGGTGGGCATTGCCCACCTTAACCTGATAAAAATATTATAATAGGCTAAAAACCCATTACCTGAGCTACTTTTGATAATTCAGGTTGAATACCAGATATAACCTGATTATTACTATGTTCAATCGCACAGTCAGGATCTTTTAACCCATTACCGGTCAAAACACAAACTACTGTAGACTCAGCCGGTACTTGTTCTTTAACCTTCAACAAACCCGCCACCGATGCGGCACTGGCTGGTTCACAGAATACCCCTTCATGGGCGGCCAATAGCCGATACGCTTTTAATATTTCCTCATCTGTCACCGCGTTAAACTCCCCTTGACTGGCATCTTTTGCCCCCCACGCTTTGTCCCAGTTGGCCGGGTTCCCTATACGAATGGCAGTAGCTAAGGTTTCCGGTTTGGCTACAGGTTGGCCAGCAATAAACGGGGCAGCCCCTGCTGCTTGAAACCCCATCATTTTCGGCAGTTTATCGGTTTTCCCTAAACTATGATACTGACAAAAACCCATCCAATAGGCACTAATATTCCCTGCATTACCCACCGGAATACATAACCAGTCGGGGGCATTACCTAACACATCCACCACTTCAAAGGCGGCGGTTTTTTGTCCTTCTAAACGGTAAGGGTTAACCGAGTTAACCAATGTCACAGGGTAATTTTCGGCCATCTGTTTCACCACCGTTAACGCATCGTCAAAGTTCCCTTCGACGGCGATAACTTCAGCGCCGTATAATAAAGCTTGGGCCAGTTTTCCTAAGGCCACATACCCATCAGGAATGATCACAAACGCCCGCATACCAGCCCGTCTAGCGTAGGCTGCAGCAGCCGCCGACGTATTACCGGTACTGGCGCAGATCACGGCTTTTGCCCCATCTTCCTTGGCTTTAGAGATGGCCATAGTCATCCCTCGATCTTTAAAGCTGCCGGTGGGGTTTAACCCGTCGTATTTCACAAATACTTTCACCCCTTTGCCCACTTGTTGAGAGATGTAGGGAACCGGAATAAGGGGGGTGTTACCTTCGAGGAGGGTGACAACTGGGGTTTTTTCTGAGACGGGAAGATAAGGGCGATAGGTTTCGATTAACCCAGCCCAAGGTTTAACGTCTGAAGAGGGTGTGATCACGGTTGCAGCGTGGGAGACTGAAGAAGGCGACGTTAACGGTTGAACAGTCATAGGGTTTCAGGTGACGGGTTTTGATCAGTTGAGCCAAGGATTGTCCTAAAGGTGCTATACTCCCCCTAACCTGAGCTTTTAGCTAGGTTTTAACGGATTTAGCATAGTCCTACTCTTGTCTATTTTACCTTATCGATGAGAATGGAGATCGGGTCGCTTTTTGTACTGGGTAAATTTTGGCGCAAATTTATTTTAAAATTGAGAATTTAGGAAATAATAATAAACTAACTTTTTAAGTGTTGCATGGATGCAAAAAATTATTGACTCAATCAGTAAACTTCATTTTTCTCTGTTATATAAATTAATCTCTAGATGACAAAAATTGACTAATTAAAGACGCAGGAATTCCGGCATGATAAGGCGTAATACCCTTTTCTTTAAAAGAATGTTCTTCAAATAAATTCTCGGAAACAATACCAACAAATCTACCAGATTTATCAAGAATAGGACTTCCACTACTACCAGGAGATGTTCTAGTTGAAATTAAAAATAATTTATTTCCTTGAAAATTCTCAATAGTTGAATTTATTTCTCCAAGATGTACTACCAAACATGATTCTTTACTGGTGGGAATTCTTGGATAACCCATTGTTATAACTTGATTCAAAATTTTTAAATCAAAACTAGGCATTATTCCTTCAATACTTAATTTATTTTTTAACCAGATCAACGCAATATCATCTTTCTTACTCAATTTAATTCGGTCAGCATCAAAATCAATAATATTATTTTCTTCATCATAGATTTGATTAATTGAATGATTTTCTACAATATGTTTATTAGTAATAATAATATCTTGTTTATGACATAAAAACCCTGTTCCTAAACTTAAATAACCTTCAGAATTTATAACTTCTATTTTAAAAACGGATTTTCGATATTTTTGAATTATATAATCAAATCCTAAAATATAATTGAAAACTAAATTATTTATATATAATTGATGAACAAAATTAATATTTATTGTAGCATCAAAGCCATATCTTTCTTCAAAGTTAGCACCTAAAAAAGAACCTATTGGAAAACGTCTAATCAAATTATTTTCAACTAATAAATCAATAACTAGATCAGGAATATGGCTAGGCGTACCAAGATTCTTAATTTGACCCCAATAACAAATAAAATCCCTTTTGGTTAGCCCACCGCTATTTAAAAAAAAGTCATGATTGGGTTTTTCAGGATCTAAGCAAATTTGTTTAATCTTTTGGTGAAGTTTTTGATCAGTAATCGGAGATAGGAAAAACCTAATAATTTCTAAAGTTACTTCTTGATGTTCCCCTAATAATTGCTCTTGTAAACGCATTATTGAACCTTCTGTGATATCAACTAATATGATAAATAATAAATTATTGTTACCAGTATGAAAGATACTTAATATCAATCCTTCTTGATGTGCATCAACATCATGATTAGTAATTCCAGTGGTTAAGAGCGATAAATTGATTAACTAAGGGAAGGTTGGCAGCTTCTAAGTTAGAAATAGCTTTGACTATCCCTTTATAGCTTAGATCGTTTGAGGGATTGGAATCACTATAAATAGCTAAAATACCAGGATGGTTAGGGTTTTCTAGATGGAGATTTTCAAAATCCTTGCAGTTACGAGTTAACAAAACTCGATTTTCCTGTTTAGCATAATCGAGAACGAGAGGATCTACTTTTCCCATAAAGTTCAGTTCATTGATGGTTTTGACATTATGACCCGCTTTTTGAAGCAAGATCACTAAAACTTTAGCTTGAGTGTCTTCATCCAGAAGTAATCTTAGGCTCAAGGGGGATTCCTCGCTCTTCTAGATGACGACGTTCGATTAATGCTTCTTGTTTTAATAACTCTTGATGGGTTTCACAATATTCAAGAGATTCTTTGATAGCTTCTAACGGTAAATCCCAATTGTCAGCCGCTTCTTCTGGGGTCATTTCATTAACAATCATATCTGTCCAAACAATAGACGCTCTCAGTCGTCTACCTTTGAGATAAAGCTGTTTGCGCCAAGAATGGGGGCGTTGTTCTAAATGTTGCCATTCAGTTTGAGAAGATTGAGATTCAAGAGAATCAATAAAGTCTAGGACTTCTTGTTGTTTATGAGGAGTTAGATTACGCCATTTTTTGAGTAAAAGCTGTTCAGTCTTCATTTTGTCTTCTCAAACTCAACTAAATAAAACTTATCGAAAAAATGAAGGTTATAGCGAGGGAAAAAGATAACATTCTCTTTACTCGGTTAAAGTACCCAACTTAAGAATAACGAAAAATCAACGTTTTGCCTTCAAGTCCAGAAAATGAGGATGGAAAAAAGGTTGGAGATGTTTATGTCTTCAACCTTTTTATTAGTGAAATCCAGAAAATTAACGTTTGGCTAATTTTTTCGTTTTCATCTTCCGCAGACGAATAGACTCTGGTGTAACTTCTACTAACTCATCCGACCCAATATATTCTAAAGCCCTTTCTAGACTCATTTCTTCAGGGGCCTGAAGTTGAACTAATTCATCTCCACTGGCCGCGCGATGGTTGGTTAACTGTTTCGTTTTGCACACATTTAACTCTAAGTCTTGGGGACGGTTATGTTCACCGATAATCATTCCTTTATAGACTTTCGTTCCAGGGGTAATAAAGAAAACACCGCGATCTTCTGCGTTTTTCATCGCATAGAAAGTAGAACTTCCTTCCTCAAAGGCAATAATCACCCCATTGTAACGGGTTTCTAACTCCCCAGACATAGGACGATATTCTAGGAAGCTATGGTTCATGATCCCTTCACCCCTGGTAATGCGGATAAAGTCACCTCGGAACCCTAATAAACCCCTCGCAGGGACAACAAACTCTAACTGAGTCCGTCCATTAACGCCGGTTTGCATATCCTGCATTTCCCCTTTCCGTTGGCCTAAACGTTCAATACAGGAACCGACTGCTTCTTCGGGGACATCTAAGACTAAATATTCAAAGGGTTCGTAAGGTTGGCCATTCACTTCCCGATAAATAACTTGAGGTTGGGCCACTTGGAACTCGTACCCTTCCCGACGCATGGTTTCGATTAAAATACCTAAATGGAGTTCACCCCGACCAGAAACTAAAAATTGATCCGGGGAGTCTCCTGACTCAACCCGTAAGGCCACATTGGTTTCTAACTCACGGTCTAAGCGATCGCGTAACTGTCGGGAGGTGACAAACTTCCCTTCTTGACCAGCAAAGGGGGAGTCGTTCACGGAGAAGGTCATCTGTAACGTGGGTTCATCCACCTTGATTAAAGGTAACGCTTGGGGGTCATCGGGACAAGTTAAGGTTTCTCCGATGTTAGCGTCACTAAACCCGGCCACAGCAACGATATAACCTGCACTAGCTTCTTCTAATTCTACCCGTTGTAGTCCTTCAAAGCCCAATAATTTACTAATCTTCCCTTTAACGATGCTACCATCTTCTTTCATTAAAGCAGCTTGTTGACCGGCTTTGATCACTCCGTTGTGAATGCGACCAATAATAATACGGCCCAGATAGTCAGAATAGTCTAGGGTGGTAACTTGTAGTTGTAGCGGTTTGGTTACGTCGCCGGCTGGTGGGGGAACGTGATGTAAAATAGCTTCAAATAGAGGTTTCATATCGTCTGACTCATCCTCTAGGTTTTCCTTGGCAAACCCCGATAAACCGGACGCATATAAGGTGGTAAAATCACATTGATCATCGTCGGCCCCTAATTCTACGAAGAGGTCAAACACCTTATCCACTGCTTGATCCGGTTCTGCTTGAGGGCGATCGATTTTATTAACGACAACGATGGGACGTAACCCTTTTTCTAACGCTTTTTTGAGAACAAAGCGGGTTTGTGGCATAGGGCCTTCGTTGGCATCTACAATTAAGATACAACCATCCACCATCCCTAACACCCGTTCCACTTCTCCCCCAAAGTCTGCGTGTCCAGGGGTATCAACGATATTAATTAAGATGTCATTGTAGCGAACGGCTGTATTTTTTGAGAGGATGGTAATACCCCGTTCTCGTTCTAGGGTATTGGAGTCCATAACGCAGTCGGGAATCTCTTCCCCTTCACGAAAGACACCAGACTGTTTGAGAAGGGCATCAACCAGGGTGGTTTTACCGTGATCGACGTGGGCAATAATAGCGACGTTACGAATGGGAAGAGACATAAGATACAGTAGTGGGAAGAGTATAGTTACATTACTACAGATTTCTTCACAATTCTAGCTTAGTTTTGGGAAGGTTGGATAAAAACTTTATAAACAATGGAAAAATTGTGTAAAAAAAGTTAAAAATTATTTTTGATTTCAGAGACTTTAGCTAAAATCCCTATGAAAGAAAATTAACTTAGGGAAAATAGACAAGAAGATGAACCTAATCAAGTAACTTAAAACGACAGTTTTTTTGTCCTTGTTAAGTTTAACGGGACTTAATTTAATGGCTGCTAAAGCACAAGCAAACGCCTTATTTGTGGGGAGTTTTGATACAGATTCTGTGTTAAGTTACGATGCTGATACGGGTGAGTTTATTCGTCCTTTTATTCGGTCAGGAAGTGGAGGGTTAGATGGACCGGTGGCGTTAACGTTTGGTCCTGATGAGAATTTTTATGTGATTAGTTTTAACAATGATAGTATTCTTCGTTATAACGGTGCAACGGGACAATTTATTGATGAGTTTGTTACTTCAGGAAGTGGGGGTTTAGATAATGCACAAGACTTAACGTTTGGACCAGATGGCAATCTTTATGTGAGTAATACAGCGACGGATAGTGTATTAAGATTTGATGGGATTACAGGGAATTTTCTTGATGAATTTGTACCTTCTGGTAGCGGTGGTGCAGATCCTCCATTTGGGTTAAGATTTGGTGCTGATAATAATTTATATTTTTCTAGTACCTTTACTAATAGCGTTTTACAGTTTAATGTCGGAACAGAAATGACCTCTACCTTTGCAACAGGAAACTCTGGAGATTTTCCTGGTGGGATAACGTTTGGCCCCGATGGCAATCTTTATGTTGCTAACTTTTTCGCTGGCAATATTAGCCGTTATGATGGAACAACTGGGACGTTTATTGATATCTTTACTGATGACAGTAATGGAGTGTTAGATGGGGGACCTGTACAACCGATTTTTGGACCCGATGGTAACCTTTATGTTAGTAGTCGAGATGATAATCATGTGGTGCGTTATGATGGAGAAACTGGGGACTTTATTGATATTTTTGTTCCGTCAGGAAGTAATGGGTTAAGTACCGCCGGTTGGTTAGCATTTGGAGAAACACCGCAACCGGTTCCTGAGTCTTCTTCAAGTTTAGGACTATTAGCATTCATGAGTGTTTTAGGAGGAATAAAACTGGTTAAATTAAACACAACAAAATAATAGATTGTAGGGTGGGTTAGACGGCTATAATCGAGGTTATGATTAGAATATAATAATCTGTCGTAACCCACCATTTTCACTATTTATTTATGTATTATAAAATTATGACTCATTGGACAGATCCCATTCATCCTGGTGAAATTCTTGAGGATTAAATTGAAGAAATTAGTTTGAACGTATCTCAAATAGCTGAAAAAATTCATATACTAAAACAAGATTTGAAGTTGATTCTTGAAGGTAAATGTAATCTGAATGGTGAAGTTGCTTTAAGGTTAGGAAAATTCTTTAATACAGGTGCTAATTTTTGGATGAATTTACAACAAGCTTATGATTTAGAAATAGCAAAACTGCAATTAGTAGCTGGTAGGGTGGGCAAATTAGATGGTTATTCAAAGCGATTTTAATCATTGAAACATTTGCCCATCTTACATGATTTACGGTTAATATTTTTTGTAAAAACATCAAATAGACTAAAGTTATGAAAACTAGAGTTAAACAAATTATCATCATAATGATCAGTCTATTTTTACTGATTCTTAGTTCATGGTGGTATGTTTTCTATCGTTTTGAACCTCATTTATTCAATATGGATGATGGACCTTATTATTCACAAGATTATGAAGGAAATATTGAGTTATTAACCCTAGAATCTCAAGTTAAATTATCTCGTTTAGGAATCCCTGCTTATATTCTCGAATCATACTTATTAACTCCAACTGAAAGCGTTTTGGTACTTAAAAATACTAACGATGAAATTATCTGGCAAAAAATACCGATTAAATTTGATGTTGGTAAAAAGAGACTTTTAGGAACAGTAGAATTAAGACAGAGATATACTCATTTAAGGTTAGATGGAGGTTGGGAGGTGAGTATTAAACCCAGTCATCAAGAAAGTGGGAAATTATATATTAGTCCTTGGGGAGAGTTTCGTTTTTTTTATCATAGTTGGTAGTTTATTTTGCTATTGAGTTTATCTAATGATTATTAGAGGTAAAATTTATTATGAAATTACTTAAAGTTTCAGTTCCTAATTTTCGTAATCTTAAAAATGTAGAGTTAACCTTTGAACCCAGTTTAAAACCTGCTGTTTTTCCTATTGGTAGCGAAAATGGTGGCGGAAAAAGTACCTTATTACAATTAATTTTTGTTTTGTTAACTTGTTCATTAGATGATGATAAAAATGTTTATTTAAATAATTTTTTAAGTTTAGTAAAAGATAATTCTCTAATCGCTAAATTTGAAGTTATTGATCAAGATAAAATTATTGATCTTACGTTTCATTGTATTACTGAAAATAATAATGAGTATCGAGAATTAATTAAAGCAATTAAACCATATCTTAAGTATAAAAACGAAATTAGAAAAATCACAAAAGAGACAAGTTATCTTGGTAGTGAAGAGAAACAAGAAATAAGAAAAATAAAAGAAAAAATGACACCATTAGAACCTAAAATATTAGAGCAGAAAGAAAGAAAAAAAATACTTCACATTAATTCTTTAAATGATCACAAAATCTACATGATTACTAAAACTAACTTTGAAGATTTTGAAATAGCTGATGAAGCACTAAACTTCCTAAATAAACATATTTATTTAGTTACACCACCAGCACAGATTTTTTTATTTTTAGATAGATCAATCAAAAAAATGATGAATGCTGATTTTGCTAAATATTATAATAAAATCAGTGATATAATTAAAAATATATCTAATATTTACATTTATAATAAATTATCTACTATAGGAATAGTCAACTCATTTAAACAAGCAAGAGATCAAGATTTCAAAACTGCTATTAATAATAATAATCTAGACTATGGTACATCTTTAAAAGAATTAGCAGAAGACTTCCATAACTTCTTGGGGAATGATAAATATATCTTTCCTTCATCAGACATGACTTCTATTGTTGTACATCGTAAAATCTCAGAAAATGAATTTATTGAACTGGAACCAGAAGAATTAAGTCATGGAGAATTAAAAAGATTGGGTTTATATGCTTGGATCAAATATAATAATATAAATGATTCCATTATTCTCATTGATGAAATTGAAAATGGTTTACATCCTGACTGGCAATATAATATAGTGAATGAGTTAGCATCCTGGGGAGATAATCAATATTTATTAGCCACCCATTCCTTCTATTTATGTGAAGCATTAACCCCTGGTCATGTTAAAATCATCAAACCTAAATTATCAAATCCTATGTCTGAAAAATAAATAGTATCATGAGTGAACTTGAACAAGCTGATAAAGAATTTTGTAGTAAAATATTGAAGTATCGAAGAATTGTAGATAACCTTGTTATTCTTTGTGAGGGAGTAAGAGGTTACTTAAATATTCATTCTCCTCAACAAATTGGTGAATTAGAATATTTACCTGATGCTAACTTCTGGAGACAAACAATTCCTGATAGTTCTTGGAAGAATAAAAGACCTATTTTTATACCTTGTGGTTCCCGTTCAGATATTATTAGAATTTATCCTAAATTAATTGATTTACATAATAATAATCCTGATAATTCTTATTTATCTCCAGAAAAACTATTTATTCTAATTGACTTAGATATTCAGTGTCAGAATATAGGTGATATTTGTTCTCATTATCAAACCACCGAAGAACTTTATCATGCTATTTATCAAAATAATCCTATTGATACAAATATAATTGATCAATCAAAAATTATTATTACCGGATGGATACATAAAGAAGCATATTTTTTAGAACCCGACTTACAAGACTATTTACAACAAGAATTATCCTATACTAAAATTACTTATAAAAATAATCCTCTATCTTTAGAAGAAATTTATCAAGACATGATCCAAGATATTAATAATGATACAGATATTAATCAAAATTTAGATAATGTTCTCAAACGAATAGAAAAATTTTTGTCTATTTCTATTCCTGATAAAAATAGTCTGATTAATAAATGTCAAAAATTAAACCATAATTCACAAGTAACCCCCGAAGAAAACAGAAAACTGATAGAAGTTATTCTAAAAATTGTCAAAGCAAAACCTTACTGGGAAGACAAAATCATCATAGAAGATGACTATCTTTCTAAAGATAAAGCTGAAGATAATGTTCTTTTAGCAATAGCTAGATTTTATGCTAATTCTTGTAACTTATCGCATCAATCTAATTCAACAGTGTATCATATACCTCAATGGGTCAATTTTCTTTATGAAAAACACCAAGAATTAAATAGATAAACTTTCATCTTAATGGAAAATATAAATGGTTTATGTTTAGAACAGATTGCTTCGGGGTGTTTTTAGTTGTAATCAAAACTTACTGTTTATATTACCCCTCGCAATGACACAATAAGTCTCCAGTAATTTTATACTTTACTCCAACAAATTGCTGATAAAATTAATAACATAGAAGATGTTGAACAGCGTCAAGTCTTAGGAAGTTGTACTGGTATTGTAGCTGGTTTACGCTTCGATAAAATCTTAGTTAATACTCTATTTCAGGAGGACATTATGAAAGGTTCTGTAATTTATCAAGATATCCTAGAAAAAGGTAAAAAGAAGGGAGAAATAGAAGAAGCATTAAAATTAGTTATGTTGCTTCTCAATCAGCAATTCTCAAACTTAGAAGAAAGGTTGATTAATAAAATCAAAACCCTTTCTTTAAATGATCTCGAAGATTTAGCTATGTCTTTACTGGATTTTAAAGATATTAATGATCTCGATGCTTGGTTGGGTTATCCTGAATTATAAGTTAATTAAATTTTGCTTGTCTTTTTTGCATTTTTATGCTAAAAAGGTAGCATATTTCAGGTTAATTTATAGTCAAATTAATCATTCTTAATCATAGGATAATAAATCCACTGTTTATTATCCGAATTCAATTTTGCTTGGATAAATTTTGAACCTTTAAGGTCTTTCAAACAATAATTAATCATAGAAACAGGACGGTTTAGGCGATCGCTTAAGGTTTTAACCGTAATTCCTTTAGGATGGGTTAAAATCAACTCTAAAATTCGCTCTTGTGTTGTAGGGCCTGGGGTTGCTGAAATAATAGTAAATGGCAAAATTTGGTCTATATATATTCACAAAGTACAATTCTTAAGACTAATAAAAAATCAATAAAGTTCCAATTTTTTTATCTAATTCAATATGAGTTAAAAAGAAATTTATCGAATAAGAAGGGAACATTTGATTTATACTAGGGAAGAGTTATGATAATTTGATCAACTAAAAAGAGATAGGACATATCCATCTAGGGTTAGATATGCACCGGTAACACCCTTGTCGTAGTATTTATAAGAGTGATAGGGTTTATTTTCTATGAGAATAGTCTTGGCCTCATTCAAATGTGTTTCTTACCGACAGTTTTCTTCCTTTTTGCTGATCGTTAGTAGCTTCTTTTGGGTTATGGTTCCCATTGCTACCAGTCAAGAAGACATTTCACCGGTTGAGTCTGTTCCCTTAGAAAATAATAGTCCCAACGATACCGCTTACTTTGCCGATGTTTTAGTGCGAGGTCAACCGGTTTTTCAAATTGGCAGTTTAGCTCAAATCAACGCCCGCCAACGAGCAGCCACTGTTAATCGACGGATTGCTAGTTTATTAGCTCAATCTCAATCTATTGGACAAGTGACGGTTAAACCAGATAACCCGAGAAAAATAGCCACTTTACAAGTCAATAATCGAGTTCTGATGACTGTTACTGAGCAAGACGCTCAAGACTTTGGATTAGAAGTCGAATCATTAGCACAGAAATGGGCTGATCAAGTTAACGAAGCTTTAGATAAGCCCCCTTTAGCCATTGATGTTGGACAACGTCTTTATGGAACCGTTCGTCAACTGATAAGAAATACCATTGGTAATTTACCTTCTATTTTAGGGGCAATCATTGTGGTAGGACTCACCTGGGGAGCAGCCAGAGGGGTGCGTTATGTTGCCTTCACTTGGGCGCAACAAACAGAAGGGGATTCTAGTTCAGAAATCCTCATCGGACGGCTCAGTTACGGTGTAGTTTGGGTGGTGGGTTCCGTTATTGCTTTAGGGGTTTTAGGGATTGATTTTGCTGCCTTGTTGGGTGCATTGGGACTTACCAGTGTTGCCATTGGTTTCAGTCTCAAAGATGTTTTAAGTAACTATATTTCTGGTGTAATCTTATTAGCTGCTCGACCGTTTCGGATTAACGATCAAGTGGTTATTGATATTTATGAAGGAACCATTACTCAAATTCAGTTACGGGCAACAACCCTAAAAACCTACGATGGACGTTTGGTTTATATTCCTAATCAAGAAGTGTTTCAAGCTAGTATTATTAACAATACCGCATCTCCACGCCGTCGTAGTTCTGTTATGGTTGGTATCGACTATGATGCCGATATCGAAACAGCTAAACAAGTTATTTACCAGGTACTCGATAACATTGAAACGGTGGAAAAAAATCCCGCTCCTGACATATTGGTTCAAGAATTGGCCGCCAGCACTGTTAATTTAGAAGTTCGTTTTTGGGTAGATTCTAGACGAGCCGGTTTTCTTGCTACCACCTCTACTGTAACTCAAGGGATAAAACAAGCCTTAGAACAAGCTAATATTGAAATGCCGACAGATATTTATACCTTAGTTTTTCGTAATTCCCCAAACTAATTCAGTTTCGTTGATTTAGCTGTACGGATAGGATTATTTTCCCACCAAGAATTAAGAGGATAGTACAAAACCGGGGCCCACAAACTACTTAAAATAGCCGAAGATAAGACTAATTGTTGATACTCTTGCCAAATATCTTGAAACGAGCGTATTCTTAGCAAAATGTACTGTAATGAAGTAATGGTTTCAGCAACAATAACCATAAAGAAAACAATCAAAGCAACGGAGATAAAGTCTTCGTGAATATATTTTTGTTTTTGTAGACGCGCGGTTAAGACTCCAACCACCACTAAACTAAGAATGTGAGACGGATAAGCCCCGGTAAGGCCATCTTGAATTAAACCCATGACTAATCCTGCGATCGCCCCTTGAAATACCGTCCGTTTGGTACTCCAAACCACCACCCAAATTAACAACCAATTCGTCCCAATACCTAATAATTCCATCCCTGGAAGACGAGTCAGAGACAATAATAAACATAAAGTCGCAGAACCCGTAATAATGACTTTATTGAGAAAAGAATATCGTCTCCAAAACGCCATAATCTCAATCCTATTTACTCTTATAGGGATGAATAATTGCCCATTCCAAGTCATTAATGGGAGCCGTTAATAAGACCTTCGCTTCTGGTGCCGGTCCTTTTTCTAAATCCACCGACTGAATCCGTCCAATAGGTAACGCATCCGGAAACAAACGACTGACCGGGGAAGTGGTAATGGTATCCCCAGGACTCACCTTAGGAACCTTCTCAAAAAAGCGCATCACCGCAATGCGAGAACTCCCCCCAATTACCACTCCCATCGTTCCCGTACGACTTACCCTGGCTCCAACCCGACTGGTGGGATCACTAATTAATAAGACGCGACTGGTATTAGGAGTCACATCTACCACACGGCCAATTAAACCACCAATTCCTGTGACCACAAACCCCACCTTAACCCCATCTTGACTACCCCGGCCTAAGACAATTTGTTTCCACCAATCATCGGCACTACGGGCAATAATAGGGGCGGCAATTACTTCTTGTTCTTGTGCTTCAAAATAGCCCAGTAATTTCTGCAATTGTTCATTTTTTCGCTCTAATTCCACCACACGCTGTTGCAGTTCCGTAATACGTGCGTTGGTGAGTCGTTCCTGTAGAAGTTCAGGAGATTCCGACTGTAAAGGACGACTGACCCAATAATACAGTTCCAAAATAGGAGCGCCTTGAGTTTGGCGTAAAAACCAGCCAATCCCTAAAGCAACTGCAGCCCAGACCAGTTTTGAGCCATATCGACCGTACCAACGACGTATTATCACAATGATTTGCCTATTTCTCTTCTGTTTACACCATTTGAGAGCTTTGGCTCATAACCCGATCTAACACCGTGGGATTTTTCAACACTTCTCCAGTGCCTTTTACCACACAGCGTAAGGGATCTTCAGCGATATGAGTAACGATACCGGTTTCGTGGGAGAGTAGGGTATCAATCCCCCGCAATAAAGCCCCACCACCAGCTAACATAATGCCGCGATCGATAATATCGGCCGCTAATTCTGGGGGAGTTCGCTCTAAAGTCCGTTTGATGGCATCTACAATCACTGCTAAGGGTTCGGCCATGCTTTCTCTGATTTCTTCCCCTTTGATGGTGACGGTACGAGGCAAACCTGACATGAGATGTAACCCTCGTACTTCCATTTTGGGTTCTTCGTTTTGACGAGTGGGGTAAGCAGACGCTAAACGAATTTTAATTTCTTCGGCGGTACGTTCCCCGATGACCATGTTATGGACTTTTTTCATGTACTGGATAATGGACTCGGTTAACTCGTCTCCTGCTACCCGAACAGACTCGCTTAACACTCGTCCTTGTAAACTCAGAACCGCGACTTCGGTGGTTCCTCCGCCGATGTCCACGATCATGTTTCCGGTGGCTTCTGTTACGGGTAAACCGGCTCCTAAGGCTGCTGCAACCGGTTCTTCAATTAATCCTACGTCTCTTGCGCCCGCTTCTCTGGCCGCGTCAATGACGGCGCGTCTTTCCACTTCCGTAATACCACTAGGAATACCAATAACCATTCGTGGATTTCCTAACGGACTGCCTTCGTGGGCCCGTTGAATAAACTCTTTGAGCATGATCATGGCACTCAAAAAGTCGGCAATAACACCGTCGCGCAACGGACGTAAGGCGACAACGTTACCGGGAGTTCGCCCTAACATTTTCTTGGCTTCTTCCCCAACGGCTAAGGGAATTTTGCGATCTTGATCAATGGCCACCACTGATGGCTCTTCAAGTACAATACCTTTACCCGATACATAGACTAGGGTGTTAGCGGTCCCTAAATCGATACCCATGTCCCGTGAGAGGGAAAAACGACTAAAAATACCCACGTTTGTTTACGCCCCTTATTATAAAAGACTACTATGACTTAATGATCCACAGGGGATCGAACGGATTTTATTACGTTTCTTTGAGTAAGTCTAGCGATATTAATCAATTTATACTAGAAAACCAATAAACGGTAAGCATAAGTTATCAGTATTGTCTTGCTTGACTGAAGGGACGGGGTTTTTGTTCCTGCTATCAATGGCAATATTAGTAATGTTGACCAATTCCTTTAATACTTAGCCGATAATCGCAGTTTGCCTGTTTTAAAATCCATTTCGCGTAGGTGTTACTGTTGGGACCGGGAAAGTATCGATAACAGTGATTATGAGGATAAATAAGCGGACTTTTTTCGATGTTTTGGGCGATTTGCTTGGCTAAACTGTCTGTCCAATAGGTTTCACACCAACTTGCTCCATTACCCACACCACTTTCTGGGTTCATTAAATTTTTATGTAAGTGTCCCCAACTGTTTGGGGAAAGGGAAGCAGTTTGCCATATTTCCCAGCGATCTTTTTGATTTCCTCTAATGACAACATACCAGTAGTGAACGGCGATAAAACCAATTATCGGTATTTTGGCTGCTCTTAATTGAACCATTGTTTCCATACTATTTTTGTTGTTTTAATATTCTTTGTTTTTGTTTTGATTTTTCAAGACTGTTCCTAAAGAAATAATAACAAGAAATTTTGTAGGGTGGGCAAGGTTTTCAAGGGTGAAGTTATACCAAATCCAGTTCTTAAACTCATCTTATCTTTCAGAAAAGGCAGAAGGCAGGAGGCAGGAGGCAGGAGGGTTCTCAAGCTTCAAGCTATCAATTTTAAAAGGGGGTATCGCAATCGGATTTGGTATTAGTTTAGATAAGTCTTTGACTTGCCCACCTTACCGTCTTAAGACTCTATCTATAAACAGTCTCTTACTAACCCAATTAATGATATAATAACAAGGTTAGTAAGCAATAAAGTTGAGCATAAATTTATGAGCTTAAACGTTGTTAATTTAGTGGGTCGTGCTGGCAGAGATCCAGAAGTTAGATATTTTGAATCAGGAACGGTTTTATGTACTCTAACCATAGCCGTTGATCGTCGTTCTCGTAATAGTGACCAGCCCGATTGGTTCAATTTGAAATTTTGGGGTAAAACAGCAGAAATTGCTGCTAATTATGTTAAAAAAGGGAGTTTAATTGGGGTTCAAGGAGCGTTAGAAATTGAAACTTGGACAGATCGCAATACAGGTGCTAATCGTTCTAGTCCCGTGATTCGAGTCTCTGATCTAAGATTATTAGGGTCTAGACGAGATAATGATCCAAGTTCAATGAGTGGATATTCAGGTGGAGACGATGAATTTTAATGGATAATCGTCATGGGGCTTATCCTAATAACCTAGAATGAGAAAAATAGTATAAATAACCATCATGTTTAATAATTTTATTTATACTATTTTTTTAGTCAGTGGAGTTTGTTTTTTCTAAATTGAAAATAATCAACAACAAAATCATAAAAAACGATTCCTATTAAAATAAAAGCTGGAATAATCAGACGAGCAATGATTAAGCCAACCGCAATACTAATAATAATTCCCCAGATACAGGTTTGACGGATAATTTGAAACTTATCCATAAACTGTTGATGCTCATGGGCCTTTATAAATAAATTTTCTTTAAGAAGTTCTTGATAAGTATTAAGATAAATTTTAATTTCTTCAGGAGATTTAGCTGCTAATAAATGAGCTTCCAACCATGCTGTGTTTAAAGAGTTAGTTCCTTCATAGATATCAAACATTTCCGTTTTGTGTTCCACAATATTGATCTACCGCTTGACAGTAGGATGAATTTATGAATATAACTCTAACAACTCAGAATAACCCATTACAGAACTAATATCGATTTTTTGTTTTACTTTACGGGACTGACGGGGCTCGAACCCGCAACTTCCGCCGTGACAGGGCGGTGCTCTAACCAGTTGAACTACAGTCCCTTGTTTTTTGAGCCGAATATAATCATAACAAGTTATACAAAAATTTGTCAAGGGTTTTTGGGGGAAATTTTTTCAAGCAGACCTACCCAAGAGGGTAAACATTGATTATACAAAGGTTAGAGAAGAGTGGAGTCAAAAAAAAAAGCAGTGATTCTAAACAGAAGATCACTGCCAACAAGGAGAATTAAGACACAAAGGAGAAAATTGATTGAGAGGATGTCATCCCAACATAGAGATAGGCCCTTCGCTTTGAACATCATCATCAAATAAACTGCCAACTGTCACTAAATCTGCTGACATTTCTTCGCTCATTTCGCTGTGAGAATCTGTGGTTTGTGGTGTTTCGTTATTAACCACAGAATAGCGAACTTGATAAAATTCTTTGCTGAGGTTTCTTGCTTGTTCATAGCTTTCGATATCCCCTTGTTCAAAGTAATATTTAGCAGCGAGACGTAAATCTTCAACCGCTTGTTTTCTATTACCGATTTCTGCTAACAGGACACCTCGGCTATGATAAGCTTTAGCATAAGTAGAGTCTAAATGTAAGGCTTCTGTGTAGTCTTCTATTGCTCCTGTTTTATCCCCTAATTTTTGATGATTTAATCCCCGTTGATAATAAGCGTCTGCACCTTCTGGGTTACTGCGAATGAGTTGAGAAGCATTTTCAATGTTTTGTAGGGTTTCAACAATCGTTTCAACCGTGTTTAGTTGAGACTCTAGGGAATAAGTAAACTGACTTAATTCGTCTTTTTCTACTTTGAGTCGATTAAAAGATTCTTGATTTTTGCCTATTTTTTCTGACAAGTCCTGAGTAATAGTTTGAAACTTTTTATCTTGTTGAGTTAAGGTGGTTTCACTATCTTTTCTTAACTCTTGAAATTGCTCTAAAATAACGGACTGATTATTATTCATTTGTTCAGTCATTTGCATCACAGAATTTTGCTGCATTTGAGCTAATTCTACTTTTAGTTGACGACGGTTAGCAATCTGTAAAGCGACTGAGAAAGAAATGGGAATGGCAGCAAACGCAGCATTACCACAAAAAGAACCAACCGCACCCCCAACTAAACCGATACCCGATAATAAATCGAAAATATCAGATAAGTTATTTTTGCTGTTTTCATTGTTTAATTCTTGTTGTTCGACTTGATTTTCCATGATCTTAAATCCTGTTATGAGTTGAATTAACACTGAATATTTAGTTTAAATATTCTTCTTCTTGATGGGTTAAAATGGTGCAGTCAGAAGTGGGAGAACAAGCACAAAGTAGAACATATCCTTGATCTAATTCGTCTGGTTTTAAGAAAGATTCAGCCTTTTCTGTTTGTTCAACATTCCCAGAAATAACTTTACCCAAACAATCAAAACAAGAAGCGGCACGACAGGAACAGGGATGTTTAATACCTTGATTTTCGGCAATATCAAGAATAAACTCATTTGCGGCAACCTTAATGGTTTTGTTTAACTGGTGTTTAGGGTTAACTAATGTGACTTTAAAAGAATTATTATTTTGGCTCATTTTTAGCTCCTTAAATGTTGATAGTTAAATGATTAATTAGAGATTTAAGCACCCAGAATTGTGCAATCAAGTTGAAAAGCAGGCAAGATAAACTTGGCTTCTTCAGGGGTCAAATATTTTTGAATAACTTCCTGAATAATAGGGTAATGAGTTCGTACAAATTTTTCATATCCCACAGCACGAACAATAGTCTGTAACCAGATTAAAAGACCATCTCTTAAACGATCTAAATCATTAATAACCATAGCAGCACTGGTGTATTTAATCGCTTGTTTGCGGTCACGTCTGCAAATTTCTTTGCCATGTTCATCCATGTTATACAAGCAATTATTTTCATTAAGTTCGTGCATTTTTGCATCGACTTCTTGTAAAATTGCTTCTTCATTGGCTTTGATTTTTTCGTAAGTTTGAATCCGTATATCGACTGATTCTAAATAATCTTCGATAAACTGTAATTCAGAATCGTCTGCATAACGACCATCTGTGTCTAAACTTAACTTTGAAAATTGGGTTAACATTGTTATTCCTCAGTACAAGAATTAGAGTGTAAAGAAATTAAGCATCTTGAATTTTTGCCATGTATTCTGATACTTCAATTTGCGTATCTTTTAGTTGAGTAATCATAGTTCGAGTAACTAATTTTCCTTTTTCAACTAAAATAGAGCCATTGATAGGATGGAGAATATTTTCTTTTGCACGACTGCCAATTAAATCTTCAATATTTTCGATTTCACTGACATACATACCTGAAGGAATTTCTACAACAACCCCTTCCCCAATAACCCTTGCTTGACAAGCTAAACGAGAACATTTATTCGCAGTGGTAATAACTTCCATGGTGCGAATTTCTCGGCGGTTAACAGGGGATAAACTGTTCATTCCTTCCGTGATAAAAACATGACAAGTGGAACACATTCCCCGGCCACCGCATTCTTTCCAAACATTCAAATCTTTGGCTAGTAAACCACTCAAAAGATTATCATTTGTTTCTATATCAATTTCTTGATTAATTGGGTCAAGTTTAACTCTTTTTGCCATGTTTTAATTCTCCTAAATTAGTTATTGATTCTACGATTGATTACCACATAATAAGTCCATGATGGTAGGATGATCATGGCCTTCTTCTAACCAAGCTGTGACAGGTTTAATTCTGTCTTTTAAACCAATTACAAAAATATTAGAATTGGCTCCCATTGATTCACAACTTGTTTGGATACAATGTAAATCTTCTCCTGTTAATTTGCTAAAGAAAGCACTCAAAATTCCTGCTTCTAAAAAACACATAAAACGTAAGTCTTTAGGAGCAAATTGAGCAAAAGGAGAGTTGATAATTTTGGGAATTAAGAAACCGTTTTGATAATATTTTAAGTCAATATCTAGGGTTCCCCAGCCATGAGTTTTCCAGCATTCTTTTAGAGATTGAATGAATTGAATCATCTCAATTTCTGCTAATGGTTTTCCATAGTATTCCCCTAATTCGTCAGCAAATCGTTGATAAAAATTTTTACCCCACCAACGACCACAACTAAATAAAGCCACACTACTTCCGGCTCCTAATTCATCTTCTAAGGTGGCATAAAGTGCTTCTAAGAAGGGTTGAGGTAAGGCTAATAAACGAGAACCACTACGGTTCTCTAATAAGCCAAATTCAAAGTCTCCTTGTAGATAAGCATCGTGAGAGAAGTAATTACCTTTCAGTGAAGATGTTTCAAGTAAATTAGCTACATCAATCATGTTTCTTATTCTCCTACCATTAAGGTTTCAGATTGAGATTTTGTTTCTAGTAATGTTATTTTTGCTTGCTCTAAAAAAGGATTTAAAAGCTCCATCTGCTCTGAGGAAAGCATTTCTTCTAAACCTTGTTTTAAGTTCTCAAAAATATGGGTTTCAATGGTGACCATTTCTTGAGCTTGAATGATATCAGTCAGCCATTCTAAAATACGATGTCTAAAATAATCAGGGTTATTTAATAACATTGCCATAGCAGCATAACGCATCACTGACATCCAATGTTTTAAGCCTTTTTCAAGACATTTAGTATTCTCATCAGGAAAAGATTCTACTAAATTGTCAGCAATGAATTGAAAAATAGGAACTTCTTGATCCCTTAAAACTCGATAGATTTCTAAGCGTTTTTTCAGAGAGTTTGCACTATTTTTGAGGAGGTTCAAATCTGAAGAGGGAAGATAGTGATCTTCTGCTTCATAGAATAACAGTTCAAAGTCTTTTTGCATGATTTTTGCTCTAAAATAAATCCGATAAGTTGTCTAAATCTAAATCTGTAGAAGATAAATTGTCTAAATTTACAGACGATGAAGGGTTAGAACTTGGGGCAATGTTAGGCGGCTTTTTCCAATGTATTTCTTTACAGAAACTTTTAACAGATAAACTGAATAAAGATTCCTTAGAATGTTGAATAGATCGAGATAAAGAAACTTGTTTTTGCTTTCCTGTCCAATTAGATTTTAAGAGAAACTCTTGTAAGTTTAAGGACAATAAAGACTCAGTTTTTTGCTTTGTTTTAGTAACATTAGGTGCTACTAAATTTATGGTTTCTCCTGTCCAATTATAGGTACGAAAAAAATCATAAACACTTATACTAGACCATGTTTGCCTACTCATCATTTAAGATACTCCCCATGGTGTAGTTTCTTTTCGATATCTTTAGCTAAAGCTCCCTCATTTAACCAGAAAGTTGCAGCATCAATGCGGTCTTTTTTACCCACCAAGAACTTACAATAAGTTTCACCCATTGCATAGCATTGAATCTCAATTGCATTCAAATCTTTTTTCACTAAATTACTAAAAAATCCTGCTAATAATCCTGCATAGATATGACAAACTGGTTTACCAACATCTCCCAAGGTTCGAGCCACCGCAGAATCAAAAATATTAACAAACATAAAGCCATTTTTCTGCTCACTCATATCCACTTCCCAGTTACCCCAACCTTGTGCGGTAAAGGCCCACCACCAAGCTTCTAAAATGTAGTTAAGATTCATTTGATTGAGGGATTTTTCATACTCATATTCAGAGTAAAGCCATTGTTTAAAAAAGTCTGCATCTCGTTTTCCCCATTCTTTACCAATATTGTAGGTAACCACACCAGCAGCACTGCCAATTTCTTCTTCTAGTCCTTCAATCAATCCTAGAATAAAATCTTCACTGGTAAGAATATTTCGGGATTCGTTCCAATCAACAATGGTTCCTGTTTCTGTTTGAAAAGAAAAGAAATCTTCTAACGCATAATGGTGATGCCTTTGAGGATATTTCTTTTTTAAAGGATGCTCAAATTTGGTGATTAACTGTTTCGTTTCTTGTTTGCTATCACTTGAGGTGAAAACCATTTTATATAAACCTCAATCTTTTATTTAATGTGATTTTATTGTAGGTAGATAATATAGGGCTTTCCTCGGTAGTTATGGGGAAATTACCAGGTTTTTTTACCTAAGTTTTAGTAGTTGTACGGACTCATGGGCAAAAAAGACCAAAATCAGTTATAAAAAATAAACAAGATTACGGTTTAATAACAATTATTCGGGGTTATTATGCAACTGTTAGCATCTTTAGAAGAAACCTTACAACATTCGGTGACACTGCTTCGTCTCATGTTAGAGTCTGTATCAGTGGTATGCGTTGTTTGTGGGTTCGCTGCAGCTATTCGTTGTGTGGTGGTTGGTTGTCGCTCTCGTTCTTTTCCTTTTTTAGAAGTACGTCTGCGCTTTGGGTCCTGGTTAGCTTTGGCCTTGGAGTTTCAACTGGGTTCAGATGTGTTAAGCACCACCATTGCACCGTCGTTTCAAGCGTTGGGAAAATTGGGGGCCATTGCCATTATTCGGACGTTTCTGAACTATTTTCTGACTCAAGAATTAGAAGTTGAACAACGGCTCAAAGAGCAAAGAAACACCGAAACCGATAAAATTGAGGAAGATAACGAGTTGTCTAAGATTTAGCCATGAAAGCAGTTTTCATATTAATAGATTAATGATCAGAATATAAATTCTTCCCACACTCCCCACCCCTCCGACACTCCCCACCCTCAACTTAACTAAAATATTGATCCACTCAATTGAAAACCGCTATGAACCCACCCCATCAATGGACAATTTATAAAGAGTTTCGTTTTGAAGCAGCACACCGACTTCCTCACCATCAAGGTAAATGTAGTCGTCTTCATGGTCACAGTTGGGTTGGACGGGTATATGTGAATAGCGATCACCTGGAACCCACCGGACCCAAACAAGGAATGGTGATGGATTTTGGGGATATTAGTAATTATATCGATCCCTTGGTGGAAACTTATCTCGATCATTACTATCTCAACGAAACCACAGGGTTAGAAAGTCCCACCAGTGAGGCGATCGCCCAATGGATTTTTGAAAAATTAGCAGCAGCCAAACTCCCAGGACTGTGTATGGTAGAAATACGAGAAACTTGTACCTCTGGGGCGCAATATCGTCGGAATAATTAATGAAAGCCATCGTCTTTTTAACCCACATTCCGCACATCATTTGTCCCATAAAAAATTATGGCTTGGAACCCCGCTAGGGATGAGTGGGAAAACAGATGAACTGACGTTCGGGGTTGCAAGACATAATTTCAAGCTGACAAGATTAAAGTGTGAGGGTTAACTCATTTTCAATTCTTTTTTAAAAATAAGGAGTGACTGTGGACAATTAGGAGTAAAAAAGGGATAATCAGCATATTGTTGTTCCGCTCCGTGTCCCATGTTTTCCACTGATGAAATCTCGATTCAAACCATCAATCACCTAGGATTAGTCGCCGGAATTATTGATGATATTGATCTCGAAAACATCATCAATGAAGTTGTTGGTTCTGACCCCAGAGAATTGATCACATCAGGTCAAGTAGTGAAAGGAATTATTCTTAATGGTTTAGGATTTACATCTCAACCTTTATATTTATTTCCTAAGTTTTTTGAAGATAAAGCCACAGAATACTTATTGGGAGATGGAATCAAGGCTGAGTATTTAAACGATGATAAGAGTGGAATCCCTCTATTTTTAAGAGTGGCTGATGGGAATGAACAGGATAAAGTTGTTTTTGGAGAAATAGCAGTTGAATATAAATCCATGATCGATTTTGAAACAATGATTGTTGCTGATAGTGCTTTATCTAGCATTTCCCAGGCTAGTGAGGTACAATAACTTTATGGAAAAGACTGTATAAGCGATCGCCAACTGAGTAAAGACCAAAAAATCCATCAGCGATCTCGAAGAGAGCCGCTAGAGAGTGCGCCAACTCGTTGTTATTAATTGAAGCTGTTTTTAGACAGGGCTATTTCATTCTGAAAAGTTCCAAAATATGCTTTAGGGAATAACCACAGTGTCTCTGCGCTTTAGCCATGTTAGTAAATCCAACTTCTCGATAAAGATTAATAGCTAAATTTCTC
>JASJDN010000083.1 GCA_030065205.1 Crocosphaera sp. | reverse complement strand
CATGATACCACTTAATGCTTTTTCATAAGTCGATGTTCACGGCTAATAAATTAGCCGAGTCGCGCTTCATCTCCTACTTAAAAGATAGGAGTTTTCGCGCTCCCCTGTTAAATTATAACTTCCACCGATTCCCCTTTTTTAAAAGGAATATTATCAATCAATAATTTACCATTTTCTGTGAGAGTGGTTTCTATTTTATGAGGATTCATCTTTTCTCCTTTATCCGCATCTTAAATATTCACTGATTTTACAAAATTTAGGCAACTTCTTCAATTAAGATTTTCTATTTTCTGCTTTTTAACGATTAAAAATATCATTAACTGTGATATTAATATCAGGAAAAGCTAAAGGTGATACTTGACTGTCTAAAGATAATCTTGTTTCATTTTCATACATTCCATTAACAGGAGAACGATAGACAATTAACTGTTTATTCTTAACATCAACTACCCAATAATCTTGAATATTTGCTGCTGCATAAATATTTCTTTTTTCTGAGGTATCAAACTTTAAAGTAGAATTGGAGATTTCAATTAATAAATAAATATCTTCAGGGTAGGGATGATGGGAACGATAAAGAGAATGGGGAAGACGAACAATAGCAATATCTGGTTCAGGTTCAGATTCAGATTGAGAAAGGGTAATGGGTCTTGCTTCTCTCACCCAAGCCATTTCTTGAGTTAATCGACGGAAATAATCAGCCAAAGTTTCCCCAATATAAGTATGTTCTGTTCCTTCGGGAGACATTTCTAAAATCAGTCCATTAATTAACTCAACGTGACGATAATTTAATAGTCCAGTTTCTATCATTTTATGATAGTCTTCAACGGAAAATTTAGCAGTTACTGTTTCCATTTTTGTCAGTTTTTTAGCAAAAAAAGATTTTATCATCAACCTAACTTCTAGAAAGTATATTAATATATTAAACCTAAAAATGAAATTTTATCCCATAATACAAGTATTTAGAGCAAAATATTAAGTAGGGTGGGTTAGACGGCTATAAATTAGGTTTTAACCAGAATATGAAAATCCGTCGTAACCCACCATTTTAGTAAACTATGTTTTTTCAGGGTTTTTTGGTGTATTACGCTTCGCTAATACACCCTACTGAATTATTGACTGGAATTAGATTATAAATTTAAAAAATATGATGTGTTAAAGTAGTAAAATTATCTATTCTATTACTGAAAACAATGACAGTTAATAAAAATAATACAGAAAGAACTGTTCTTCAACAAATTGAATTTCTTTCATACTTTTTCTCCTTTATAGATATTGTTAGAAATTTACTCATACTACAAAAAATTAGGCAACTTCTTCAATTAAAATTCTTCCCTCAACCCTTTCATATTCATCTTCTAACAACCACAGTTGTGCTTCGTCATAACTAGAATAAGCATAAATAAGCTGATAATTTTCTTTAGGCTCATAAATGGCAAAATTCCCTTGATCATCTCCTAATAAAATGAGAAGATAAGGAGGTATAGCCGTAGAATTAATCCAAATTTCAGTTAAAATCCAATTATGAATTAGGTCGAGTTCGGGGGATAACATGATATTTATCGTTACTTACAATTCATTAGGATCGACTCCTAAACTTCTTAATTTTTCCTCTAATTTTTTGGCTTTTTCTTGAGAAGTTAAATAACGTTTTCCATCTTGATCATACCAATATAACCATTCTCTTTCGACTCCTTGATAAACGCCTATTTCTCTTCCTATTCCTAAATTTAATTCTGCTAACCAAACCGGTTCCCCTTGTAATAATTCATACTCTCTATTGTTTAATTGATACACTTCTAAACGGGGTTTTCTCTTTCTAAACGGGTTATAAATGACATAATATAAAACGCCCATTTGAGCATAAAAATCTTTTTTTTGGGTATATTCTTTTCTTCTTTTATGAGAGACAACTTCTAAGACTAAAGTCGGAACTTTTTGCTCTTCCCATAACACATAAGATAACCGTAAATCTGAATCAATAATGCGAGGAACCCCAACACTTAAAAACCCATCAGGAACAATAGCCGGTTGATAAGGATCATAATAAATTCCCATATCCACACCAAAATACCAGTCCATTCTTTCTTCCCAAATAAGGGCTAAAATATCTTTGAGAACATGGGGAATTAAGTCTTGTAGTTCGTTATCCACAGGAGTATCATCAGAGTCCGGTAAATCTTCAGCAGAGGGTAAACAATGACGGGGATTATAGTTTAATAACATTGTCAGAAATTGAATTCGCTTGAGAAGCTTTTATTATTATATCATTGTCATCATCTAATACGATTCTTCGGGAAACCAATCACTTTGAATTTGCTCGGACGAATAGGGACAATGATCAGGAAAATTCCAGTCAGAAATTCCTGTTTCATTGGCAGCATCTGCTCTCGAATCCTCATAAACTTTTGATAAATCTTGCCAATATCGTTTTAAACTTGGGGTATCTCTTAAATAACGTTTGAGATGATTTCTTTCTCTTTTAATGGTAATTTGCCAAGAGTTAGAACGCTTCTCTGGTTGATATTCCCATTTTAATAAATGTTGAATAATTAAACGAATAGATGATAAAAATCGGTCTCTTTCTCGTTTACCCAAGTCTTCAATCTCTTCTACTATATTGTCCCAATCTACTTCAGTATATCGTTGTTCTTTAATTAGGGATATTTGTTGTTCAACCCATTTGATGATGTCGGTTTCGTAGAGCATTTCTCAGTCTTGATAGGGCGTTTTATTTCATATTAGCTTACGGTTAGAGATGTTGATCCGGCACAGAGGCTTTAGAGAATGAAGTTGATTGACAAAAAGACTTCTAATTATGTATAATGATAGATTGTGTGAACTCTAGCTACTTTATAAAATTTTGGCTAATGTAATTGTAATCGGCGCTCAATGGGGCGACGAAGGAAAAGGGAAAATTACCGATTTATTGAGTCGTTCAGCCGATGTAGTGGTGCGACCCCAAGGGGGAGTTAATGCCGGCCATACCATCGTTGTACAAGGACAAACCTTTAAATTACACCTGATCCCATCAGGCATTTTATATCCCGAGACAGAGTGTATCATCGGTTCAGGGACTGTTATCGATCCTAAAGTTTTACTGGAAGAATTAGCGCAACTTCATCGCTTGAATGTGGCAACGGATAACCTCTTTATCTCTCAAACAGCCCACGTCACTATGCCCTATCATCGTCTGTTTGATCAAGCATCAGAACAAAGACGGGGGAAAAAGAAAATTGGCACAACCGGCCGCGGTATTGGTCCGACTTACGCCGATAAATCAGAAAGGACAGGCATTCGGGTCGTTGATTTAATGAACCCTGACGAACTCCAAGAAAAGTTAGAATGGACAATCAATTATAAAAACGTTATTTTAGAAAAGCTCTATAACCTAGATCCCCTAGATCCTCAGGCTGTTATTGAAGAATATATCAGTTATGCAGAACAACTCAAACCCTATGTGGTAGATAGTTCTCTAAAAATTTATGAGGCCATTCAACAGAAAAAGAATATTCTTTTTGAAGGGGCCCAAGGAACCCTATTAGACTTAGATCACGGGACTTATCCCTATGTTACCTCCTCAAATCCCATTGCAGGAGGGGCCTGCGTAGGCGCGGGTATCGGACCCACAGTGGTCGATCGCGTGATCGGAGTGGCCAAAGCCTATACAACCCGTGTCGGAGAAGGACCCTTTCCCACAGAATTACACGGGGAAATTGGGGAATTATTGGGCGATCGCGGGGCAGAATTTGGTACCACTACGGGCCGTCGTCGTCGCTGTGGTTGGTTCGATGCAGTGATTGGTCGCTATGCGGTCCGAGTCAACGGGTTAGACTGTTTAGCCATCACCAAACTGGATGTCCTCGATGAGTTGGCAGAAATTAAAGTCTGTACCGCTTACGAATTAGACGGCCAAACCTGTCATCATTTCCCCAGTAACGCCAGTGAGTTTGCCCGTTGTACCCCCATCTACGAAACCTTACCCGGATGGCAGCAATCGACAGAAAACTGTCGTCGTTTGGAAGATTTACCCCAGGAAGCCCTAGACTATCTTAAATTCTTAGCGGAGTTGATGGAAGTGTCTATTGCGATCGTTTCTTTGGGGGCCAGTCGGGATCAAACCATTATCGTTGAAGATCCCATTCACGGTCCGAAACGGGCCTTACTTGATGCCAACGGTGATCCTGTCACCACCCCTGAATAACTTAATTAACTAAAGCGTGAGTCATTACTATGTCTTTATCCATTGAATGTAAAAAACGTCCCGAAAACATCAAAGCCAATGCTTTGCGTCGCGAAGGCATTATTCCTGCCACTTTATACGGTCATGATGGCACAGAATCGATGCAATTAACGGTGGATCAAAAGGAAGCAGCGTTAATGCTGAGAGATGTAACCGTTGATGAAACAATTATTGATGTTAATATTCCTGATTTATCTTGGAACGGTCAAGCGGTTGTTAAGGAAATACAGGCACATCCTTGGAAACGCAATCTGATTCATCTTAGCTTCTGTTACGTTAAACCTGAAGCTTAAGGATTAATGATTGTGTAGAGTTAGGGGTTAACCAATGTTAACCTCTTTTTTTACCGTAGGCTCTATTTTGAACTAAATTAATATTAAAGCAGAAAAATTAAGATTATGTCTGAACAAGAACAACTGACTAGAATTTTAACTTTAGTTGAATTAACAAATTCAAGACTAGAACAATTAGATCGAGATATTAAAGCAACTAATGAACGGATTGAAAAAGAAAGTCAATGCCTTAATCAACGCCTAGAAGAAGAAGTCAAACGATGGGATGAAAGATTCTTTAATTTAGTAAAAGAACAAGGACAAACAGCTAGAACGATTATAATTGCTGCTGCATCTGTTGTTGTTCTTAGCCCAGTTTTAGGTACAGTTATTGAATTAGTTGAAAAATTAATTACTCAATAGATTTGTGTAATAAAATTTTAGTAAAAGCTAAGGTATTCATCCCTAACCCGTAAAAAAATGAGGCAATTCTGCAAAAAATTAGGTTAAACCCAAAAGGCAAACCCAGCTAAACCCATAAATAAAATAGGCACTAACCATTTTAAAACATCATCTAAATATAAGGCTAACTCACGATAACCCCCTGCAACTAAATTAATACTCGTAACTGATTCTACTAAAGCGAGAAAAACTAATAACATTGAACCCACAATGACTTTATCCTCTGCGGTTAAATAGTTCATTTTCGGCAGTTCTTGTCTTAAAATAAATTGATAAGTAATTAAACTAACCATTGTAGCGGTGGCTAAGGTAATTTGCGGAATAATTTGTGTAGGTTCTAACCAAAAAACCAAGTCCGACATAAAAACAATTAAAGCGACTGGAAATAATACCCGCCAAGCATAAAAACTGGAATGTCTTTTGACTTGTATTTGATAGTCAAATCTGGCATAGTCTTGCTGTTCAGGTTGTAAATAATGAGCATGACTATGGGTACTTAGTCCTTTAATTGACCAATTCACCAGAGAAATCTCATTACTAATTCCGTTGAGTTCTTCTGCTTCTATAAAATGTATTTCTTCAGGAGAATAACTAAAGGATATAAGTTCAATTTTAATGAGTTGTTCATCAAAAGGAAAGCGTTTTAAATCAAGAGTAGTCGCTAATTCTCCATAAAATCTTTGTCGATACGTTACGATACCTTGAGGATTAATGTGGACAATCTCATCTAATTCTTTATCAAGATGACGTTGATTAATAATATGTAAATTCGGATGCCAGACTTGATCCAGTTTACATTGATAGGGAGATACATTAGCCTGAGATAATGAAGAATCTAAACGAGAATCGTACCACTGTAATCCTAGATAAAAATCAATGTAAACCGTTTGATCAACTTCATTGATTTTCGCCATATCTAAGGTATAAATTCCCACTAAAATTTGAGTTGTTTCTGACTCATTATTAGGTCTAGCAATCGCTTGATCATGGGGAATAAACCAATGTTTTTGACTATTCTTGGTAACAGCTATTTGTATTGTTGGGGGAGGTTTGATTGTCATGAAATATTGATATAGGTAGTCAACTGATTATCCAGAGTGACTACTTGATCATCTTAGCTCTCACTAAATAGTATAGAGCCGAATCTTAATGGAAACTAAAAATTTTAGATTACTTTTTGATAGGGATCACAATTGCGGAATAATTAATCCTAAAGCTAATAAAATTCCACTCAAAAAGTGTAGTCGAACGGCAATAAATTTACAATTATTAACGCGATCAGGTTGATCATGATTTTGGTTAACATGACTCACCAGTTGATAAGCAATAGGAAGACTGATGAATACTAACAAAGTCCAAAAAGAAAAAATACCCAGTAAAGAAAATAACACAACTAATCCAAAGAATAAAATAGTGGTTACCATTAATACTTGAGAACCTAATTTTGTTCCTAAACGAACAATTGGGGAGCGTTTTCCTGCGGCTAAATCGTCTGCTACTTGATGAAAATGGGAACAGAATAGGATAATAGAGGTACTAATTCCGATGAGCGTTCCAGGGGCTAAAGTTAATAAAGAAAACTGTTGAGTTTGGGAATAATAAGCAGCAGCGATCGCCATTGGACCAAAAGTAAAAAAGCAAATCAATTCCCCTAACCCTTGATATCCAAAACGAAAGGGTGGTCCTTGATAACTATAGCCAAAAGCACAACAAAGTAGTATAATTATTAGGACAGTTATATCTTTTTGCCACCAAGCAATCAATAAAATCCCTAAAATTCCTAAACTTAAAAAAGCATTAGCTAACCAAAACATTAAGGATTTATTACCGGTTAAATTGACAATAGAATGGGCTTTATTTTTATCAATTCCCGTATCCGCATCAAACACATCATTACTAATATTTAGCCAAGCAATAATCAAAATAGCTGAAGTTAGAAACGTTCCGAAAATTCTGGGGTCAAATAATCCTGTTTCTCCGAAAGCAGTTGCAGTTCCCACCGTAATTGGTATAATAGCAACGCTATACATGGGAGGTTTGATGGCCGCTAGCCATAACTTTCTTTTTGGTGGGGGTAAACTTGGGGTTGTGGTGGGTGTTGTGGTCATAAAATGTCGGGTTGGGAATAATCTCTATGATATGATCCTCAAAAGAGGTGCAATCAACGGTATGGATAACATTAAATACATACCATCAATATCGGGCTAAAGTGAAACAAATTATAAATAACTTTACGATGTCTGTTTCTACACCAATCATTCCTGAGACTGAAAATATCGGGTATGATCAACATCGTCTTGAACAATTACTCCTGAACCAAAAAGTAACTTTAGATGGACGAAATCGGTCAATTATTGTTAGTTTATCCCAGATAATTGATCAAGTTGATCCTTTGTCTATTTTAGCATTTTTAACCCAGGATAAAATTAAAAATTTTGCTAAAGATGAAATTTATTTTTATTGGGAAAATCCAGGAAAAATTGAATCAATTTTAGGGTATGGTGTCACTCAGTCTTGTCAGTTAAACATTGGGGATAGATTTACACAGTCACAGCAATTTATTCAAGATTGTTTTCATAAAATTGTTAAAATTAATCAACAGAATTTATCAAATTCTTTCCCTCATATTTTTTGTGGATTTACTTTTTTTTCTGAAACTAATAGACTAGAATTTCCTTTTCCTTCGGCTTTTGCTTTCTTGCCAAAACTTCAAGTTATTCAGCAAAACAGAAAGAGTCTATTGATATTTAATCTTTTAATTGATCCTAACACAGATGTAAAACAATTGGCCAAGCAGACCATAGCTAATCTAAAATTAATTACGAACATTAAATCCTATCAAGCTACTAATCAAACACAATCCCCTGTTAAGCTGACAACTAATTATGAAATGGTAGAAGGTTTTAAATCATCAGTTGCATCAGCATTGCAGTCAATTCAAGCTAATTATTTCCAAAAATTGGTTTTGGCTAATGCTTTAGATTTAACCAGTTCTCGGGAATTTTCCATTATTGAATGTTTAAGAAGATTACGATATTATTATCCTGATTGTTACACTTTTGCCATTAATAATGGTCAAAATAATTGTTTTGTTGGTGCTAGTCCTGAACGCTTAATTAGTCTTAAAAATAATCAGTTATTAACCGATGCTTTAGCTGGTTCGACTTCAAGGGGAAATACCAAACTAGAGGATTATTATTTAGCACAAAAACTTCTAAAAAGTAGTAAAGAAAGACGAGAACATCAAGTGGTTATCGAATTTATTGTGCAACGTTTGATTAATCTAGGATTAACTCCCCAAATTTCTCCCTTAAAAGTTTTAAAATTATCCAATATCCAACACCTCTGGACTCCCATTTATACCCAATTAAATCCTAAAATTCATCCGTTGGAAGTGGTGAAACAGTTACACCCAACCCCTGCTGTATCTGGGTTTCCTACAGGGATAACTTGTCAGGAAATAAAACGCTATGAAACCTTTGAAAGAGGATTTTACGCCGCACCTTTGGGTTGGATTGATTACAATGGTAATAGTGAGTTTATTGTGGGTATTCGCTCTGCTTTAATCTCTAAAAATTGTGCTAGACTGTACGCAGGGGCTGGAATTGTAGAAGGGTCAGAACCGGCAAAAGAGTTAGCAGAAATTCAACTTAAGTTTCAAGGGTTGCTTAAAGCATTGTCCTATTGCTAATAGTTAGCAATTAACGAGAAGTTATCGAAGTTTGAGAGTCAATGTTATATTATGCTTAACACTAGCATCACCATATAACCGTCTATAACCTATGTTAATCGATAGAAATCTCTCTAAATATATCGTCTTCTCTGAAGATAGTATTCTCAACGCCTTAAAGAAAATTAGTGATAATAAAAGTCGGATCATTTTCTCTGTCACCGAGTCAGGAGTCTTAGAAGGTGTGTTAACAGATGGTGACTTCAGACGATGGTTAGTCGCACAAAATACAATTGATCTCAATCAAGCAGTTTCTACTGTTAGTAATAAACAGTTTAAATATGCTTTATTTGAAGAAGATCCTGAAAAAATTAATAGTTATTTTTCTGAACAAATTGAATTTATTCCCCTCTTAGATGATAACGATCATTTAGTAGCGATCGCTCGTAAACGTCCTGACGAAATTAAGATCGGTAACTTCATTATTAATGAGGAATCTCCTACCTTTATTATTGCAGAAATTGGTAACAATCACAATGGCAATTTAGACCTCGCTAAACAGTTAATTGATGAAGCGATCGCTGCTGGGGCAAATTGTGCTAAATTTCAACTTAGAAGCCTAAAATCCCTTTATCATAACGCGGGAAATGCTAACGATGCCAGTGAAGATTTAGGGTCACAATATACCTTAGATTTATTGTCTCGTTTCCAACTTTCTGATGAGGAAATGTTACAAGCGTTTGATTATTGTAAGGAAAAAGGGATTTTACCTCTATGCACTCCTTGGGATCTCAACAGTTTAGAAATCCTGGAAAACTATGGCATGGTTGCCTATAAAGTTGCCTCTGCTGATTTTACTAATCATGAACTATTAAAAGCCTTAGTTAAGACAGGAAAACCCCTAATTTGTTCTACAGGAATGTCCACCGAAGCCGAAATCAGTCAATCGGTTCAACTATTAGAAAAACTCGGAGCAATGTATGTCTTATTACACTGTAATTCCACTTATCCAGCCCCCTTTAAAGATGTCAACTTAAACTATATTACCCGCTTAAAAGAATTAGGAGATTGTCCTATCGGATATTCCGGACATGAAAGAGGAATCAATGTAGCGATCGCTGCGGTTTCTAAAGGGGCAAAAGTAATCGAAAAACACTTTACTTTAGACAAAACAATGGAAGGAAACGACCATAAAGTAAGCCTCCTTCCTCAAGAATTCAAGGCGATGGTCGAAGGAATTAGACAAGTAGAAGAAGCCCTAGGAACTTCATCGGAAAGACGATTAAGCCAGGGGGAATTAATGAATCGCGAAACCCTAGCCAAAAGTTTAATTATTAATTGTAATTTAGAACCAGGACAAGTAATAACCGAAGCCATGATTGAGGTTAAAAGTCCAGGAAAAGGCTTACAACCTAACCGTAAAAAAGAATTGATCGGTAAGACAGCCAAACGACCTTTAAAAGTCGGAGATTTCTTCTTTCCTAGTGACTTAGAAGAAGCCCAAATCACCGCTAAAGACTATCAATTTGGTCGTCCTTGGGGGTTACCCGTTCGTTATCATGATTTTACGAAACTACTGCCAAAATCCAACCCAGATTTATTAGAATTTCACCTCAGTTACAAAGATTTAGAACAGAATATTGAACAATATTTTGATCACCCTTACGATCTTGATTATGTCGTCCATAGTCCCGAATTATTTGCAGGAGATCATGTTTTAGATTTATGTTCCCTAGATGATGATTATCGTAATCATTCTATCCAAGAATTACAGCGAGTCATAGATATTACCAGACAACTAAAACCCTACTTTAAAAAAGCGTCTCGGCCTTTAATTGTCACGAATATAGGTGGGTTTACCTTAGATGAACCCTTACCCACGATCAAACGTCAAAAATATTATGAATTGTTGTTAGATAGTTTATCAAAATTAGACAAAGAAGAAGTTGAAATCATCCCCCAAACCATGCCTCCTTTTCCTTGGCATTTTGGCGGACAAAGATATCATAATCTTTTCGTTGATCCTCAAGACATTGGTGAGTTTTGCGCTAACCATAATTACCGAGTTTGTTTAGATATTTCTCATTCAAAATTAGCCTGTAATCATCATAATTTATCCTTCAAAGAATTCATCGAACAAGTCGGCCCATATACTGCACATTTACACATTGCAGATGCCCAAGGATTAGACGGAGAAGGATTACAAATTGAACAGGGAGATATTGACTTTCCTGCCTTAGCAGAAGACTTAAAGAAAACTGCCCCAAATGCTTCGTTTATTCCTGAAATTTGGCAAGGCCATAAAAACGAAGGGGAAGGATTTTGGATAGCCTTAGAACGGTTAGAAAAATTCTTTAATTAATCGTAGGATGGGTTAAACGGCGATTAGATCAATTAATATTTATTAACTGAACTATCCGTTGTAACCCATCTATATTTTCTTTAATCATGATCAATACCCCAATACTTACAAGCAGTGCATTAAGGTAGGGTGGGTTAGACGGCTATAATCTAGGTTATAATAAGAAGATAATCATCCGTCGTAACCCACCATTCTAGCCTAAACAGTCCAGTATGATAGGTTAAATGGCGATCAGAGCAATTAATCATGATCAATACCCCAATACTTACAAGCAGCATAAGCTAAAGTGACAACCCCTGTAACAATAGAAGATTCATCAACTTCAAATAAGGGATGATGTAGAGGATGATTGAGGTTATTTTCCTTGCCAACTCCCAGACGAAACATACTACCTGGGGCGTGTTCTAAATATAACGAAAAATCCTCCGCCCCTAAAGAGGGTTCTGGTAACAGTTGTACCTGATCATTCCCCCAAGCTTCTCGACAAGCATTTTCTAAAATTTGGGTTAACTGTAAATCATTTTGAACCGAAGGAACCCCACGACGGTAATTCATTTCATATTTCGCATGGTAAGCGTTACACACATTAGCAAGAATACCCTCAATCCACTCAGGTAAATTAGCGTGGGTTTCCGGATGTAGCGATCGCACCGTTCCTGCCATTCTCACCTGATCAGCAATCACATTGGGGGCCCGTCCCCCAGTAATTTGTCCAATGGTTAAAACGATAGGACGTAACGGGTTCTGAGTGCGACTAATCGCTTGTTGTAGGGACGTAATCACCTGAGACGCGATCCAAATTGCATCTACCGCTTCATGGGGACGGGCCCCGTGGCCAGACTCCCCTTGGATAAAAATTTCAATGTCATCGGCCGCTGCGGTTAACGCCCCATACCGAATACCCACAGAACGGGCTGGAAGGGACGGAAACACATGAACCCCAAAAATGCTATCCACATCTCGCATCGCCCCGTCTTGCACCATCCAGCTTGCCCCTTGAGCAATTTCTTCGGCGGGTTGGAAAAGAAAGCGAATGTTACCCGGTAAATGTTGTTTTAACTGGGATAAAATCATGGCAGTTCCCAGGCCAACGGTGGTATGAACATCGTGGCCACAAGCGTGCATGACCCCAGGTTTACAGGAGGCAAAATTGAGTTGCGTTCGTTCTTCGATGGGTAGGGCATCCATATCGGTGCGGATGGCTAAAATCCCTTTTTTTGCCCCATTTCCCTCCAAGTTACCCACCACTCCTGTTTTTCCCACCGCTTCTTGCACATGAAGTCCACAGGAGGAGAGAACCCCTGAAACGTAAGCGGCGGTTTGGTATTCTTGTCCACTTAATTCTGGGTGGGCGTGTAAATGACGGCGTATTTCAATCAGTCTGGGTGCTAAGTCTTCAGCGAGGGTTTTGATTTGGGAGAGCATAGAAAATTGTTGGGAGGTGGCCTTAATGCCATATTAATACATTTGTCAGTAAGGTTCTGCTCTGCAGTCCCGTTTAGTGCTTGACAAGTTTTTAACTTTTTCCATTTAAGATGCAATCAACAAAGGTTAACAATCCTAAGTTTAGTCTGAAATAACTTTGAACCTGAGTTACTCAGCCAGGATAAACTTTATCTTACCGGAAAATAAGAAGAGTGAACTGTAAAAAACTCGGCAAGATTTCGGTAAAGTTTTATTAAAATTAAAACGTGAATTTCTGGTCAAGTTTCGATGTCATTCAGGAAAAATTTATTGATTGACAAGTTCTTGACTTTCTGTTCCTAATATACAGGCAACAAAGTTACAAGTTCTAAGTATGGTGTGAGGCAGTGGTAGATTATAGTCCGATTATCTATTTTGGAGGAAATAATGAACATCAATTTACCTGAACCCTTATCAATTATGATAGTGGCTATCGTTTTCTTTGCTTTATTCTTACTGACTCACCCAAGCACTTTTGAGATTACTTTGATGCTCAAAATGATAAAATGATGTCATAGATAGATAGTTTTTGATTCAATACTACTCATTTTTAGTATATTCCTATGTGTAAAACAATTTTCCATATATTATTGATGGGATTTAGTTTTACACTTTCTTTATGCTGTAGTAGTTTAAAAGAACCTTAGTTACTAAATAAAGATTAACTTTTTCCTACTAAATAAGATTAAGCAGCAAATGTAAAAAACTCGGAAAGATTTCGGTTTAATTTTAGTCAAACTCAAATGTAAATTTCTGGTAAAGGTTTGATAAGACTTAGACAATTTTTTTGATTGACAAGTTTTTGACTTTCTGCACCTAACATATAACCAACAAAGGTTACAAACCCTAACTATGGTGTAAGGAGAAAAAGTCATGTATCTGTATGATGATAATACTAGAGGTTCAGTCCCCTTTAAGAGAACTAACGTCGCATTTTGGGAACCTTTTCCTGGAGAAAACTTAGTTAGTATCTTAGAAAAACGAGCCACTTATCAACCATCAAAAACAGCTTATATTTTCCTAGACCGTGGTGAAACGGAACAATGTTCCTTAACTTATGAACAATTAAATAAAAAAGCCAGAGAACTCGCTGCCATTCTCCAAGAATCTCAACTACAAGGAGAAAGAGCCTTATTAATGTATTCCCCTGGGATTGATTTTATTATTGCCTTTTTTGCCTGTCTTTATGCTGGTGTAATTGCGGTTCCTATTTATCCACCACGACGAAATCAATCCCTAGATCGATTAAAAGCCATTATTGATGATTGCCAAGCCAAAGAAGTTTTAACCACCAGTACCATTAGAAGTAACTTAGAAAATAGCTTAATTCACTATCCAGAATTACAGCGTTTGTCTTGGTTAACGACCGATAATTTATCGACCATCGCTAAGAACAATAACTTATCATTTACCAATATACAAAAAGACAATATTGCGTTTTTACAATATACCTCTGGGTCTACCGGTAATCCCAAAGGCGTAATGGTTACTCATGGTAACTTGCTCCATAATTTATCCATGATTAAACAAGCCTTCGGACACACCTCTGCCAGTAGAGGCTTAGGATGGTTACCACTGTTTCATGATATGGGATTAATTGGCAATGTGCTACAACCTCTCTATGCGGGCTTTCCCTGTGCCTTAATGTCTCCTGTAGATTTTTTACAAAAACCTTATCGTTGGCTAAAAGCCGTCTCTCAATATCAGGCAACCACCAGTGGCGGACCCAACTTTGCCTATGAATTATGTGTAAGTAAAATAACCGACGAACAACTGGAAACCCTAGACTTAAGGAGCTGGGAAGTCGCATTTACGGGGGCCGAACCCATACGGGCCGAAACCTTAGAAGCGTTTGCTGAGAAATTTGCTCCCTGCGGTTTTCGTAAAGAAGCCTTTTATCCTTGTTATGGAATGGCTGAAGCCACCCTATTTATCACCGGCGGACTCTCCTTTAAAGCCCCCACATATAAAACAGTCAACGAAAAAGCGTTAGAAGAAAATAGAGTCGTTGAAGTAGATACGTCAGAAGTGAATAGTCGAACCCTAGTCAGTTGTGGACAGGAATGGGCAGGACAACAGGTAAAAATCGTTAATCCTGACACCCTAACCGAATGTGAGGATAATCAAGTGGGAGAAATTTGGGTATCAGGAAACAGTGTTGCTCAAGGATATTGGCAACAAGAACAAAAAACAGAAGAAACTTTTGAGGCTTATCTATCCGATACGAAAGAAGGCCCCTTTTTAAGAACAGGAGATTTAGGATTTTTCTCATCAGACAAAGAACTATTTGTCACAGGAAGACTCAAAGATGTGATTATTATTCGGGGACGTAATCATTATCCACAAGATATTGAATTAACAGCAGAACGTAGCCATCCCGCCTTAAGAGACGGTTGTGGGGCTGCGTTTGTCGTTGGAAATACTGGTAACGAAAGATTAATCATTGTTCAAGAAATCGAGCGCACCTATTTACGAAAACTCAATCACCATGAAGTGATCCGTTCCATTCGAGAAGCGGTGGCTAAATATCATGGCTTACAAGTGCATCAAGTCATCTTAATTAGAACCGCCACCATTCCTAAAACCTCCAGTGGAAAAATTCAACGGTATCGTTGCAAAGAACAATTTTTGAAACAGATGCTTGATGACTTACCCCAAGGACGGTTACAAAAAACCGCTTGAGCAGACAACGGTTTAGCTTAAATGGTTAATCTTTTCATAATGTCAATGTTAACTCAAGCAAGTTTCTGGGAATTATAAACTTGTAAGTCTACAAATTGC
This sequence comes from Crocosphaera sp., assembly GCA_030065205.1. GTDB lineage: Bacteria > Cyanobacteriota > Cyanobacteriia > Cyanobacteriales > Microcystaceae > Crocosphaera. Next base: position 10,096 of record JASJDN010000083.1, on the reverse strand, counting down.
TAATCCGATGACTTCTTCAATTGTACAACCCTCCTTCAGTGTATCCAGTGCCTCCCTGGGCAAAATTAAAAGACGATTCATTCTTAGTTTGAGTCTGGTCTCCTTACTGGGTTTTTCCACCGCAATGTATCAACTTTTCACAGGTAAAGTCGGAATTTTAGAAATTGGCCTTTTCCTATTTATGAGTGCTTGTAGTGCCATTGGAATTACTGTAGGGTTCCATCGATATTTTTCCCATAAAGCTTTTAAAACAAACCCCATAATAGAGGTTATTCTCGCCATTCTTGGGTCTATGGCTGGTCAAGGCTCGGTTACTTCTTGGGTTTCAGTCCACCGTTGTCACCACAAATACAGTGATCAACCTGGAGATCCCCATTCCCCTCACTTACATGGAAAAGGATTAAAGGGCATCTTATTGGGGTTATGGTATGCCCATCTAGGCTGGCTCTTTAATGATGAGCTTCCTAATTCCTTAGTATTTGCCAAGGATATGATACAAGATCGCAAAATGGTCATCATCAATCGTTTATATATCTTTTGGTTAGCCTTAGGTTTATTCATTCCGGCTCTATTAGGGGGACTGTTGAGTGGCTCTTGGCATGGCGTTTTCCAAGGATTTATTTGGGGGGGAATGGCTAGATTGTTTTGGTCATTTCATAGTGGTTATACCATTAATTCTTTTGGTCATGTCTTTGGCAAAACCTTCATCAAAAGCGACGATAACAGTAAAAATAATCTTCTCTTAGCCCTTCTAACCTTTGGAGAAGGATGGCATAATAATCACCACGGCTTTCCTCATTCTGCGAAATTCGGTTTAAAATGGTGGCAGATTGATTTAGGCTATTGGTTTATAAAAGTTCTACAATGGATAGGTCTAGCCTGGGAGGTTAAAATTCCCAGCCATGAAATGATTGAAGCTAAAAAGAGTGTTTAACACCTAACGGATAAGGACAATGAATTAGTCCTAAAATAGTTTGCATTCTTACACTAATAATTAATTTAGGAGAAACAATTATGAATCCTCAAAAACCCGCTATTTCTGATCCGACTCATTCCCCTAGTTATGCTGAAATTGAAACTTGGTTAATCTCTTATTTAGCAAAATTGTTAGAAGTTGACCCCAGTACCATTGATGTGACCAATACCTTTGAAAGCTATGGTCTTGACTCTTCAGCAGCCGTAGGGTTAAGTGGAGATTTACAAGAATGGTTAGGAACCGATCTCGATCCCACGCTTTTATTTGATTATCCTACCATTGAAACCTTATCCCGTTACTTAGCCGATAATCCTTAATAAGCTTAATAAAAACGACAATTAACCGATGGCTATATATCTTCTTGGCTATTTATCGGTTAAACAGGAATGCTCCTAGATATCTCGGAATTACCGATGAGCTAAGCAAGGTTATGGTAGAACAGATTGCAATTATTGGTTTAGGCTGTCGCTTTCCCCAAGCTAAAGATTTAGAATCGTTTTGGGAATTATTAAAACAAGGAAAGGATGGCATTAGGGAAGTCCCCCGCGATCGCTGGAATGTTGAGGATTTTTATGATCCTCAGCCCGTCACCCCAGGTAAAATGAGTACACGATGGGGAGGATTTCTAGAGCAAGTGGATCAATTCGATCCTGGCTTTTTTCAAATTTCACCGCGAGAGACGGAACAAATTGATCCTCAGCACCGATTATTTTTAGAAGTGGCTTGGGAAGCTTTAGAAAATGCAGGGATTATCCCGAGTCACATCTCTGGTAGCCCAACAGGGGTGTTTGTGGGAATTAACAACAGTGACTATAGTCGGATGACGGAATCCGTCGATTTAATCAATGCCTATAGTCCCATCGGTACAGACACCTGTATTGTGGCTAATCGTTTATCCTATATTCTCAATCTTAAAGGACCCAGTTTAGCCATTAATACCGCCTGTTCTTCTTCCCTCGTGGCTATTCATTATGCTTGCCAAAGTTTACGACTTCATGAATCTAATCTTTGTCTGGCTGGAGGGGTCAGCTTAATTCTTCTACCTGAAGTGACTATCGCCTTTTCCCAAGCGCGAATGATGGCTGCCGATGGTCGTTGTAAAACCTTTGATGCTGCGGCCGATGGTTATGTTCGAGGAGAAGGATGTGGTGTTATTATCCTCAAACGCCTCTCAGATGCCCTTAGAGATGGGGACCATATTCAAGGGATTATTCGGGGATCAGCGATTAACCAAGATGGCTTAACCAATGGACTCACCGCCCCCAATGGACCGTCTCAACAGGCGGTAATGCGTCAAGCCCTCAAAAATGCTGACCTACAACCGAACCAAATTAGTTACATCGAAGCCCACGGCACCGGAACCCCGTTAGGTGATCCCCAAGAATTTAGATCCATTACCACCGTTTTTAAACAAGGAAGACAACCGGAGCAACCCTGTTGGGTGGGTTCGGTGAAAACCAATATTGGACACCTCGAGTCAGCAGCAGGGATGGCGGGTATCATCAAAACCGTTCTCTGTCTTCAACATCAAACCATCGTTCCCCATCTTCACCTCCAGCAACTCAATCCCTATATTTCTCTCAAAGATACTCCGTTTACCATTCCCACAGAATGCACCCCTTGGACAGTGACAACAGAAAAACGTTGGGCTGGAGTTAGTTCCTTTGGCTTTGGCGGAACCAATGGCCATGTCATTTTAGAAGAACCCCGTTCCCCTGAGTTAACCCTCACCAGCGAAGGCAATAAACATGACCGTCCTTACCATTTATTAACCCTCTCAGCCAAAAGTAAAGCCGCCCTACAAGCTTTAGTGGAACGTTATCACAACTTTCTGCATACTCATCCGTCCGTTACCCTTAAAGATGTCTGTTTCACCGCTAATACCAAGCGATCGCCCTTTGAACACCGCCTGGCTATGGTGGCCCCTTCCTCTGAAGATTTACAGCAACAACTGGCCACTTTAATCGATCACCCAGAAGAAGAAGTCATTCGCGGAGTTGCCCCTCGTCGTCAACAACCGAACATGGCGTTTATGTTTACAGGGCAAGGGTCTCAATTTGTAGGGATGGGACAACAATTATACGAAACGTCTTCTTGCTATCGTCAAATTATTGATGAGTGCGATCGCTTATTACAACCTTATTTAAAAACGTCTTTATTGAGTGTTTTATACGAAAAAACAGACAAAAACTTATTAGATCAGACCCTTTACACCCAACCAGCTTTATTTTCCCTCGAATACGCTTTAGGTAAATTATGGCAATCTTGGGGTATCAACCCGGTGGCTATGATGGGACACAGTGTAGGGGAATACGTGGCCGCTTGTTTGGCTGGGGTGTTTAGTCTCGAAGATGGACTGAAACTCATTGCTCACCGCGCTCGTTTAATGCAAGCGTTGCCCGAAAATGGGGCAATGGTGGCGGTTTTTATCCCCGAAGACCAAGCCCAAGCTTTAATAGAACCCTATGGAGAAACTATCGCCCTCGCAGCTATTAATGGTCCGAATAGTGTGGTGATATCGGGGGAACGCCACAGCATCCAGGAGTTAACCACCCTGTTTGAAGGTCAAGGGATTCAATTTAAAGCGTTACAAGTGTCCCATGCGTTCCATTCGCCCTTGATGAAACCCATGTTGGCCGAATTTGAACAAGTGGCCCAACAAATTACCTACCATCCCCCAACCATCCCAATTATTTCTAATCTAACGGGAGAAATAGCCACCGATGACATCGCGAGTCCTGACTATTGGTGTCGTCATATTTTACAACCAGTCAACTTTTTGGCCGGGATGCAAACCTTGGCAGCCCAACAATATGATGGATTTATGGAAATTGGTCCTAAGCCCATTCTATTAGGCATGGGTCGTCGTTGTTTACCAGAGGAGCAAGGACTCTGGTTACCCAGTTTACGACCTGGTTATGCGGATTGGCAAACCCTCTTAGAAAGTTTAGGCAGTTTATACGTGAAGGGAGGGGCTATTAATTGGGACAATTTTTATCAAGATGTTCAGGTGGGCATGGTGTCTGTTCCTACGTATCCTTTCCAACGTCAACGTTATTGGCTTCACATATCGGATAAACCGACTTATGTGCAATCATCTGTTACCCCGAAATTACAGGAAGCCACACCTTCTAAAATAGAGCAAAATCGACTTAGGGACACTTTAAAACAGACCTCTGAGCAGTCTCAACAAAAAGCTCTTGTCACTGCCTACGTTGAAAAAAAAGTGCTGAAAGTTCTCAAACTTTCTTCCTCAGAACCCATCGATTCTGAAACCCCCTTGAGTACATTAGGGTTTGATTCGTTGATGTTAATTGAGCTTAAAAATTTGATGGAAAAAGAATTAAATATCACCTTTTCAGCGAAAAAACTGTTGAATACCATCACCCCCGCAAAATTAACAAAAGAACTGCTGGCACAATTAACTCAAGAAACAGAACAAAGCACATCAACTGAGGAAGAGAAACCTCATAACTGGTTAGAATTGTATCAACCTCAACCTCAAGCGGATTACCGTTTATTTTGTTTACATCATTTAGGCGGAAATGCCTCACTCTTTCAATCATGGTCAACAGAACTGTTGCCTAAATTTGCAGTATTTCCTCTACAAATTCCTAGAGAATTTAATGATGTTAAAAAGCAAGAACAAAATCAATTTGCTGATACGATTGAACGATTAGCCCAGGTTATTACTCCATATCTCGATAAACCTTTTGCTATTTATGGCCATAGTATGGGGGCGATTATGGGGTTTGAATTAGCCCATAAAATTCGTCAGAAACAAGGTCAAACACCTTGTCATTTATTCATCAGTAGTGCTTTTGCTCCTCAAGATGTTAAGAAAGGGTTTGAGCAGCAAAAATTATCATTAGAAGAAATTTTAAACTTATCTGAGATTCCTCAAGACCTACGTGATGATTCCTCGATTATGGAAGAAATAACCGCAATTTTTCAAGCCGATTTACAACTATTAAAAAGTTATGTTTACACTGAAAATCCCCCCCTAGATTGTCCCATTTCTGCCTTTGGCGGACAAGCAGATTCTCTAATTAAACGAGAGGATTTATTATCATGGGTAGAGCAGACCAGAATCGGGTTTCGATTGATGATGTTCCCTGGAAATCATATGTTTCTTATGGGAAAAAGTCGTAAACTTTTGTTAGAAACGATTTTAAAAGAAATAGAAGTTTCTACAATGATATCTGGTTAAGCAACTGTCATTTAGACCCGTGAGTTAACTAAAAAAATAGAGGAAACTTTCGAGGGTCTAAACAGGACTAAATGACAAGATATAGCGTTTATTTTGAGGAATTTCTCCAATGACTTCTACTGGTTCTTATGATATTCAAAAACATAATGTTACCCCTGAAGCTGAATTACAACGGTTAAAGACCCAAGCAACCATTATCTGGAAAAAAGAAGCCAGAACCTTAAAGTGGTTTGGACTAAAAGACGGAATGTCAGTGGTAGAAGTGGGGAGTGGTCCAGGATTCACCACAGAACAATTATGTACATTATTGCCCAACAGTGAAATCACTACCGTCGAATTAGATCCCTTCATGGTGCAACAGGCCCAAGCTTATTTAAAAGATAAAGGGGGCGATCGCGTTAACTTTATGCAAGCATCCATCACTGAGACGGAATTACCCGATAATAGCTTTGATTTTGTCTTTGCTCGTCTGATTTTTCAACATATTCCTGAGCCTGTGGCTGCAGCCAAAGAAATGCGACGGATTCTCAAACCAGGGGGAAAACTGGTGATTGTGGACACCGATGCTGATATGTATGGCATCTTTGACCCACCTAGCCCAAGTTTTGCCATCGGGATCGATAAATTTAGTCAAGCGTCTGCTGCGTTGGGTGGTAACTTCCGCATTGGTCGTTATCTCTGGCGTATTCTGCAAGAAGCTGGTTTTGAAAACTTAGATTTAGAAGCAGTCATGGCCCACAGTGATGAATTGGGCATAGAACCGTTTACCATACATCCCTTAAATGTGGATTTATTTTTACGTTTAGTAAAAATGGGTTTAATGACAGAAGAGGAACTGAACTATTTCCGTCAATCAAAGGAAGAATTTTTAAATTCTCCTAGTCCCTTTGTGCTTTTAACCTGGTTAATGGCTTGTGGTGCTAAACCAGCCGACTAAATCATTTAGTCGGTTTGACATCGATGATCAGGCAGAAGAAATAAGAGGAAAACCGATGAGTCCTGTTATTTCTCTGCCTATCCTAAACTCCCTTTTAAATTATTATAAATATGAGGTTTTAAACCAATGAAAGTTAATCATAATGAAACTCAACAGAATGTTGATACCCGCCATAAACATCTCATTCTTGGGGCTGGTTTTGTCGGCTTAGGCATGGCACAAGCCCTTAAACAAGCGGGTATTGCTTATGATCAAATCGATGCCAGTGATGACATTGGGGGCAATTGGTATCATGGGGTATATAAAACTGCCCATATTATTTCCTCCCGCAACATTACTCAATTTAAGAATTTTCCCATGCCGGAGCATTATCCGGACTTTCCCAGTGCCAAAAATATGCTCGATTATTTGCGTAACTTTGCTGAGCATTTTGACTTACGTCCCCAAATTGAATTAAATCGCAAAGTTACTTATATTCGACCCATAGAAAATAATTTATGGGAAGTGACGTTTACCAATGGAGAACAACGAATTTATAAAGGGGTATTACTATGTAATGGCCATCACTGGTGTAAACGGTTTCCTGAGTTTGAAGGCACTTTTAAGGGAGAAATTATCCATTCTAAGGATTATAAACGACCAGAAGAATTAAAAGGAAAGCGAGTGTTAGTCATTGGTTCAGGAAATTCAGCCTGTGATGTGGCCGCTGAGTCGGGTAGAGTAGGTGCTAAATGTGTCATGAGTATGCGTCAGTCTCCCTGGTTTATTCCCAAATCTTTTGCTGGGGTTCCTGTGGTGGACTTGATTAAATGGTGGATGCCTGAATGGTTACAGCGACTGATGATTTATAGCATCATTCGTCTAACTTTTGGTACTCATGAAAGTTACGGGTTACCTAAACCTAAATATCGGATTTTTGATCGCCATCCCACCTTAAATAACGAAGTCCCTTACTATATTAAACACGGTCGTATTACCCCAAAACCAGCCGTTCGTCGCCTTGATGGTTGGCAAGTGGAATTTGAGGATGGTAGTCGAGAGCAATTTGATCTCATTGTTTGTGCCACAGGATTTCATTTAGCGTATCCGTTTCTTCCTCCAGAATTACAACGGATTGATGGTTCAGTGGTTAAATGCTATGGACAAGTCTTTCTTGATGATTATAAAGGACTTTATTATGTCGGTTGGGGACAAATTCGCGGTGGTGTTGGTTCTTTAGTTTCAGCGTTTGCACCTCTTTTTGTTCGTTATCTTCAACTACAAGATAAAATTAATGTTCCTATTGGTTTAGTCCTCAAAGAATTGGGACAACAATTGCCTAAAACTCATTTATTTGATCCCCATCAAATATTCATTGAGTTGAAACTCAATGAAGTCTTTTTTGATGTTGTTGGGAAGAAAGCTGAGCGTATTGATGCTAAATATAATCAATTTAATAATGAACCGCTTGCTCCTCTATCATCTGTTCAAGAAACTCAAGCAACTAATTTAACTCAGCAGGTTGCTCTGACACCGAGTACCTAAATAAACTACCCCAACTTGCTCACGCTGAAGTTGGGGTTTTCGACATTGTGTTGAATTTTGTTGTCTTTGCAAAATCTTTGAAAAAGCTTCTCTGAGATCGTTTGTTTGACCATATCTGAAGAATCTTAAATATTATAGTTTTTAATAAAAATAGAAAAATAGATCGATTCTATACAGTAATTTCAACCAACCCTACTTGTGTTAAGGGTTCAGGTATTTCCTCACCCCTTTCTGCTAAAACTTCTAAATAAAGGGCGATCGCTTCTTTGACATTTTCTTGCACTTCTTCTAAAGTATCACCGATACTAACACATCCTGGTAAATCAGGAACAATTGCCCCCCAATTGGTTTCACTTTTTTCATAAATCACTGCATATTTTTTCATTTGTTCTCTTCTAACTCTTTCATAAATACTTGATAATTTACATTAAAACGTTCTGCTAACTGTTGAATTTGATGAAAAGTTAATGGTTGATTTTTACTTAAAATTTCTTCTATTATGTCAGGTGTCCCAATTTCAGGTAAATCAAATACCGTTAGTCCATGTTCTTCCATTAAATAAGCTAATATATCACTACCACTACAATCAGGTATAGAATAATGTTCTAATTCATAGACTTCGATTAATGTTCCTAAAGTTTCCAATAAGTTATAAAGGGGGTGTTCTTCATTGGTGCCAATTTCATCAATTAAAGCGTTTAATCTTTCCACCGCTTGCTCATATTCTTCTTCATTACGAATCATCAGAAGAGGAGCAATGGCCTGCCAATGAGTGTTAATATCTGGGGGAAGAATTGTTAAGTTTTCCATTTGTCTTTGTCGTATTCTGAATGAGTTAATATATAACGAATATAAACCTTCTGACGATTAAAGTGAATTGAACTAATTAAACGATATTTATTACCTCCAATATTAAACACAACTAAATCATCAACTAAGTCAGCACTGGGAAAAACAGAACGTAATTCTTCAAAGTTTTGAAAATTGGCAGATTTGATAAGTTTAAACCAACGAGTCAAGCTATTTTTACTATCAGGATATTTCTCCCAGAATTGATACAATGCTTTACGAGAAATGATGTGCATAAAGAAACAATCACTAATCTCATCGGTTACATGAATAAAAAACGATCAATATCGCACTAATTTTCCCAAGGATTAATTACAATAATTCCACATTCTCTAAAATCAGTAACGTTACGAGTTGCTAGGGTTGTTTGATGAGCAGAACAAATGGCTGCTATTTGAGCATCAGCTTGAGAAATAGGAGTCCCATTCTGTCTTCTCTCACTGGCTATTTTAGCAAAACAAATCGCTGCTTGTTGATCAAAAGAAAGAATTCTATTCTCGAAATCTTCGGTAAACATTTTTTGAGCGATTTTTGTTAGTTGTTTTTGGCGTTTTCCTGTGGGTAAAAGTGCCAGTCCATAAAGAATTTCTGCTTGCGTTATTGTAGTCGTAAAAAGTTGGTTTATCGGTTGTGTTGCTACCCATTGATATACTATAGTTGAACCTTGTGGTTTCATGAGTTCAGATATGACATTAGTATCAAGAACAATCATAATAAGTCCTCAAAGTTGGGAGGTTCTCTGATAGGATCTCTGGTAATGGTGGGAATGTCAAAATCTCCTATTTCTGCAAATCTTTTTCTAATCGTAAATGCAAGGTTTGTCTCAGATGTAGGGTTTTCTATTAATGCAGTTCGCAGAATTTCTTTAGCCTCTTCTTCTAGAGAACGTCCGTTTTTTTCTGCTTGTCTTTCTAGACTAGCTTGGAGGTTTTCATCAAGGTTATCTAAGATTAATGGGTTCATGTTTTTATCTCCAATGGTGATAAGTTCATAAGGTAAGTTACATCACAATTTTTCTTGTTCTATCCAATTGGTTTCACCTTATTCATAAATCACTGCGTATTGTTTCATTATTTCTTTAATCATTACAATATCAAAGATTATGAGTCTTCTGAGGAAGTCACTTGAGATTTAGCTAATCTAAGTAAAAGTCTTAAGGCTTCATTAACTGATTCATCTGTCGGAAATGCTTCAGCAATATCTGGATCAAGTAACACTAAATTAGTTCCTTGACGATATTGATCAACATACTTACCTCTGACTCCCCCAGTTAAACTAGATAAGTCATAATTAGGGCGTAATTCATCATCAAATTCGGGATTATTTTCCTTCTTCATAAAACCTCCTTTCTTGACGAGTAGCTAATCTAGCACTAATAATACGAATTTTCTTATTTCTATCAGTATGAAATAGGATAATAATTTTTCCGCTTTGTGCTAATCCTATTGTAATAATGATATAATCTTATAACAAAACACGGGAGTGCGAAAACTCCTATCTTTTAAGTAGGAGATGAAGCGCGACTCGGCATTTTTAAATGCCGTGAACATTCACTCATGGAAAGGCATTAAGTGATATCATGATGCCGTTGTTCTTCGAT
>JASJDN010000184.1 GCA_030065205.1 Crocosphaera sp. | reverse complement strand
TTTCAGCCCTTCATTTCTTATTAAGATACCAAGATCAAGAGTCTGATTGGTAAAAATGTTCTTATCTACAGGTCTCGTGCTGACTGAGTTTCAGCCTTAGCGTGGTTTATTGTACAGCTGCTACTAAAAGGCCGTTAACTAAAAAATATTCTTTAGATTTAGTATTTTTTGTTAAATATTGTTATTAATTTACTATCTACTTACATCATCTCTAATCACTTTTGCGAGTTCATAAACATCATTTGGTGTCCAAATATTATTAGATATGGAACTAATTGTCCATTTATTTGAAGGTGACGAACTTTTGTTCCAGCTTTTTCCTTTTAAATAAAGAATTTCAGACATTGCTCTATCACCTCCGTAAGTTCCGTGTTTATCAGAGATATAATCATGTACGCACATAAGGAGTGCTTTTGCCACCATTGTTGCACAACTGTTTTCTAAAACGTGGTATGGAAGTGATGACACTTCCATATTCCATTGTTTTATAGCGTAATCTTTATAGTGGTCAAGTTTATTAATTGTAACTTTTTGGTCGTATTTTCTTCCCACTGCTGCTTCATCCATTTCAAGCAAAGGTTTGGGATCTCCTTTTTCGTTTTTAAATGCTTTTTTTTCATCTTTTGGCCAATGGCCTATGTATACTCTATCGTTGAGTTGGCAACCTACGTGTCCTATAGTGCCAGACCATTTATAAACATGTATGGGCATAGATCTTTTATTTGTGAGTAACTTTGGATTATTTATTTTTCTTGAAATTTTGTTTGAAAATTTTTTAATAATGATTTTTGCCCTATCTCTCCTTATAAAGAGGGGATTATACCGACTCGGATCATTACTTCTACAGGACTACCACTTTTCCAAAACATCTTCGATAAAAAGTACCATATTACAAACATCCTCTGGAGTCCAAACCGCTTTCATCGGGTTGAGATTAAACGTGATTTCACCAAATTTTTGACCTGGCACAAAAAGCCAACCCACCGACTTTCTTACATGTATCTCATTAATAGCATTTTTAGCAAAAGTCTCACCATATCGTCGATGTAGGTAGTCGTAAAAAGTTAAATGCAAAGCTGCTGCTACCATTGATGCACAATTATTAGTATCCACTCGATACGGAAGGGTTGGAGACTCAATTTGCCAACGTTCTGCTGCATAGTAAGCTGAGTCACTTAACTTATCAAGTTTAAATACGCTCTCAGCTGGTCTTTTCATTTCAATGCAGTCATGCCTATAAGATGGCATGGGTTGCCCCGCAACGTACATCTTATTTGTATCAAAAATATTAATATTATCACTATCTAAAACGCCTTCTAAAAATCCTTCTAAAAAGCCTTTCGCAATTCGTTTTTTATTTTTCGGATGATGTCCTATATAAATCGAGGGGGTAATCTGACAGCCAACATGTCCAAATCCGAACGGTGGTACCCAAAAATAAACTAAAACCATTTCATGAAATAAACTTAATACGTTTAATGTGAATTAAGTGCTGAAACCCTTGTTACTTGGTTGATAATTCCAAAACCATTATTTTGGGCGAATCTCGAAAACCCTATGGTAAAAAAAGGCATTTCAAATTCAAATCAGGCGTTTAATATTTATCATCTTGATTATGGGGGTCGAGTAGCAATCGTGCAGAAAACCCCGTTAAGAGAAATTATTTGGTGTACCAATTAAACCTTCTGAGAAGTAGACCTATCAAACCATTGAAAACTCGTTGTAAATTTCTCTACCAAATAAAATAGAGTTCAATTGATACACATTAGCGATCGCAACATTAGTTTTTAAACCCTTTTCTATGAAACGATTACAGCCTTAGCTTGATTTTCGGCACACTTGCTACTCGAATACCAACTACTTCTTTTTTCCACTAATTGCTTTCCATGTGTCATCAATACCACGATCAATATCTTGTTCTAACTTTTTTGCACTCTTTTGGATATCTTTGATATGGCGTTCAAAATCACCACTTCGGAAATAGTGTATTGTGTGTTTGACTGTATGTTTAGTGATTTCTCGTACTGCGTGAGCAAGTAAATGGTTATAACCGATAAACATAGTTCCTCCTATGGCGCTGCTGAACAACTAACTAGGGCTAAAAATAGCGAATCTATGGAGTGCTATCTAGCTCAAAACCCTTGATTTGTATGAATTTCAAAATGTTAAAGATAGCCCCTCATGTCACTCTGGTTAATTTTGCCTCAATTACCACGCTACAAAAAACAAGATTTTTTGGCGAACTTTATTCAAAAAACTTTATATTTTTGAATAAAAAAGCCTGAAAATGCTATTCTTTGACAAAAAGTTTGCCACTAGTTGTTCGCTATCGATCTATAAAAGAAGAAAAATATCATGGCAGAAAGTATCAGAGTACAAATGTCCTTAGAAACTAAAAAGGAATTAGAACGTTTAGCAAAAATTTATAATTGTTTTTACAAAGAAAAACCAAGTTTTAGTAAATTATTATCTAAAATCGGAAGTAAAGAGTTAGCCATTAAACCTATTAATTATGGTAATAAACAAGATAATTTACCTTTACTAATACTATCTATAATTTGCCCCTTTGATGTCAATGGTATAGTCGCAAAAATAACTGAAATTATAGCAGATAATCAAGGTAATATATTTGCCATTAATGCAAAACATGAAGCTAATAATTTAGGAATTTTAAAAATTTATTTATCTCTTGAAAAATATGAGCAAAAAAGATTAGCAAAGTTACTTACTTCAATATATAATCTTAACTTGCAGAGTATTCAAGATTTTAACAATTTTGAAAAATTACGTGATACTAATGATTTCTTAAAAATTCATAGTAAACAAAATCAACGGGTAGCGATTAAAAACGAAGAAGATGCTATTCAAGAAATATATAAACAAAAATTTGTTTTAAATATAAGCTGTACTTTTGGAATAGAGATAATTGTTAAAAATAAATCGGGAATTTTAAAATTTATTACTGAAAAAATAGCTAGAAATAAATTTTTAATTTCTTCTCTTATTCAAAATTTTGATAAAATAAAAAAAGAAGACATAATTAAAATATTTTTAGAAATTAAAATTCCTGAAAATAAATCAAATAAAATTACTGACGAGATTATCAAAATAGAAGAAATCACTGAAGATTTACAATCAAATAAAGATAGAAATTGTGTTATAAAGGTACGGCGTTTAGATATAGATGATATTGATAATATATAAAAGGATAATCATTATTAATTTTCTAAATCGCGCGAACCTTTTATTTCGCCATCGATTAAGTTATTTTTTATATTAAAAGTTCTGAAACTAACTCAATTGAGAACTTTTTGCTAAGTATAAATTTGCTAAGTATAAAAGCGCGATCGCTTTTAAAGACAATAATCTCTGAAAACTAATTATAACAGTAGTTTCAGAGCTATTTGGCACTTATCGCAGCTTCCTTAGCTTTACCCCTATCCCGAAGATATTTACTGGTTGATCGAAACCGCGGCAGAATCCCGCGTCGAGCGTAAGAGGGCAGACCCCGCGTCGGCGCAAGACGCAAGGGAATGCTGCCCTAGCAAGGGAACGTCTGCCAAGACATCTAACACTACTTTAGAAGAAGACTTGGGCAGAAAAAAAAGAATCTACGCCAATGCAGGTATCAATGAATATTGGGTTATCAATTTAAAAACAACAGAAATAATTGTTTTTAGAGAACCATCTGGTAATGATTACAAAACCAAGTTTACAGTCAATGAAGGTTCGATTACCCCAACTGCTTTCCCTAATATTCAAATTGAAGTAAAAACACTACTCGGACGCAGTTAACTCAGTCAGAATCTTCGCCCTCATTATCGGTTAAATATTCTGTTTCTAAAAGTGATAGTAGCTTTTCTTCAATTGGTTCTAAATAAGGTTTATCGAGTTTAGCCAAACCGTTGAGAATCCAAAGTGCGGCAGTATCCCTACCACATTTTTCATGTAGTCGGCTCATTCTTACCCCGATATCTTCCATTTGTCGGCATTCAATTTCTGAATAATTACAAGACTTTAGATATTCTGGTCTAACTATATATTCTCCATTCCAAGTATTGACCTGACAACTAAATTCATACACTTCGGTTACAATACACCAACAGCCACCTTTTCCCCTCAGTTCGGGATTATCCTTAGCAATCAAACGACAAACTTCCCCTTTACGAAAAGAAATGGGAATTGGCTTGGCTTTAATCTGTCGCACTACATTTTTGACAATTCGTCCGGAAGGCACTTTACCTTTAGCCAGCTCTACTGCCTGTTGCCATACCTCCAACTGCATTTCTGGTTTGAGCCTGGCTTTAGCAATGTAGCGTACCTGATGTTCGTTTGTCGGCAGGGGAATTTGCCGACAATTTGTCGGCATAATCTCATTGAGGTTGTCGTAAACTTCGGCAGCGACAATTTTAAGGTAGGCAGCATCTCGACCGTAACCAAACCGCTCTCGACAGTATTCCTCAAAGGTTCTATGGGTAGAACGATACAAGCGTCTGTCCCGTAATTCCTTGAGCGCCATTCCCGCTTCATAGAAAGCTCTCTCTACCTTACGCTCTAAATGCAGGCGTGCGCGCTCTTCATCTACTGAGAGTTGAGCTAGTTCGATTACCTCTACTCCCAACCCCAGGCTTAAAGCTACTGCTTCAGAGAACTCGTTATTATTAGCAGAGTTGGATGAGTTCATGATGCTTAACCCGATAACAGGAATTGGGTCGTCCGAGAATTTGGACTACCGCTAAATCGTCTGAAGAAATGGTTGCTGTATTCTCTACAAGTTCAGTAGTATCTGGAGAGCTGCCATTTGGACTCGGACAATGGAAAGCGACTACTAACGTCCCTTTATCTAGATACTGCTCGCAGTTTAAGTTATGATCGCTATTTTCCAGCTCTTCCCCAACTTTTGATTCTCCCCAGTAAACATATATGGACTGGGTCGATAGTATTTTTGAATTAGTTTCAGCTGAATTTAAATTATTGCCATTAGTATTGTTCTCAATCTCTAAATTTTTGAGACGCTGCAATTGTTCTCGCCAGTTAGAAATACAGGTAAGGGATTCAAATAATAGGGTAGGGGGAAAGATAGAGCGCAATACGGCAAAAGCTTCGGGAGTTTCACAGCGCAGCAATAATCTAGCTAGGGCTTCATAACCACCATACTCGACTATGGGAGTTACTAAATCTGGCTCGACTTCATCCTCACTTATCGACAAAGCTTTACTTACTAGATGAGTGAGGACTTTCATTCCCAACACTAGGGGGATAAAGTTTACTATCGCCGATGACTGCCTTTCAACCTGTGGTGAGGTAACTTTAGCATCAATGCTATTTATAACAGTAGAATTCTCAAATTCTGCTGCTAAGGCAGTTTGAGAAACTGTTGTTACTGTTGAGGTAGAAGTCGATCGATTGTCGATCGCGTCAAAGCTCACCAATTCTGGATTTTTATCATAACTGTCGATCTGTCGATCGTCTGAACCATTTTGGCTGTTTTGTTCTTCTCCCCCAAGAGAGAGGCTTGTCTCCGACAGCGTGGTTCTACCAGTTGGGGATAAGCCTACACTCATTCGAGGAGAAATATCCGTCTCCTTCGGGACATACCCCACTGCCGACTGCCTATTCCCGATTCCCTGCCCCGAAGGCGATCGCTCGTGCAGTTGAGAATCGCCTTCGATCGACCGCTCGACAGTAGGTTGGTTCGGTGGCTCAATCCCAGATGAATCTTGAGTTTGAGGGGGACTAGGACGATCGACACTACGATCGACATCGCGATCGACACTCAACACTAATTTGAGGCGATTGCCCGTGCC
>JASJDN010000183.1 GCA_030065205.1 Crocosphaera sp. | reverse complement strand
GTGGCCCACCACTGGAAGTTATCAAGAAGTATATTCAGAATCAAAAGTCTCCCCAGTAAGTGCTGCCCTGGCTTTCATCCCTCGATTTTCGTACCTCAATCGGGGATTTCTCGCCAGGAATCGGTTAAAAAGAAAAAAGCAATCATAATTAATTAATATTTAGCGATAAAATTGCAAAATGACCGCCTAGCATCCTTGTTCTATTGTAGGCGGTTTCTTTTTTATAGATTCGCTTGACCCCCATACATCTCCATCAAAACCAACGCCGGATCGAGATATTCTCCCCGATACTTCAACCCCCAATGCAAATGAGGACCAGTGGTTCGTCCCGTCATCCCCACACGACCAATTCTCGCACCCGCAGGAACCTCTTGACCTAACCACAACACCAGTCCCCCTTCCCTATCAATAAAATAGCGGCCTCGGGAACTATCTTCGACGCTTCCCATCAAATGACAATAGATGTGTGTCCAATTTCCCGACTGTATCGTAATCATCGTCCCACAAGCAGTATGATCCGACAGCGCAACCACCTTTCCACCCCACCAGTTCCGCACATAACTCCCCAACGGTGCAGCCATATCTAACCCCCGATGAAACTGCCTTTGTCCTGTAATGGGAGAGGTACGATAACCGTATCCAGAAGTATAAGTCTGAAAGTTTTCCACCGGAAACGACGCATATTCCCAGATATTAGTGGAATTCGTTGCCGGAACATATTGCGCTTGAGAAGGAACCCTTTGCCATCCATTGATACCCACCGGAAGTAATAAAGACGCGATCGCAATAGAGAGTAATTTTTTGTTTAATTTACGTCCAAAAGACTGAATACGCTGCATGATCACACCACTCACACCGAATCACCGTCAGGCTAAAAAATAGACATTAGGTAGCATCATAGCTATTTTTGAGAAAAGTTGCTAATTAGGCCAATTACATTGTAGGAGTCAATGGCGGTCATCTCTTGACTGTCATTGCGAGGGGGCAGCACTACTATAGCCTAATTTGTTCTTATTATCTCCCCGAAGCAATCTCTCTTAGTCTGTTGGATGTTGTTAGAGATTGCTTCGGAGGCAAAATTCAGTCTCCAATTATGGTGTAGTGAAGGTTTTGCTTCCTCGCAATGACAGTTGACTTTGGCTCAATTGAATTTTCTCAATTTTGCTAATCTTTGCTTCCTTTTGTTAGAATCGATCAAATGTTAATTTTTTTTTAACAAGCGTTTAATTTAATTATGGTTATTGATTTCATTCCCTTTCGCTTTTCTATTGATACCGTGCTTATTGCTGGTACTTGTTTATGGTCATTATCCCTCTATTTAGTCCTTTCTTCTGTGAGAGACGGTATTATTGAAGGGTTAAATCGTTGGTTTAATTTTGCTGAGCGATCGCTTTATATTTCTCAAGAAGAATTTGATAAAAGCCGTGACGCAAGGGAATCTCAAAATGCGTTTTATGCGTCTCTTTTTAGCATTATTCCTTTTTTTATTCTGGGCGGATTATGTAATTGGGGAGTAGAATTAGGCTTAGGTCAAAGTTGGTCAATTAGTATGGGAATTTTAGCTTGTATGGCCTGCGGTGTTTATGAATTAGGCCGTCGAAGTACCTAAAGAATTAATCAGGGTTGATATTATGAATAAAGCAACATTTGGAGCAGGATGTTTTTGGGGAGTAGAGGCTGCTTTTCGTCGGTTAAAAGGAGTGGTTTCTACTTCTGTGGGTTATATGGGAGGCCATTGGACCAACCCTTCTTATTTAGATGTTTGTGCTAGAGTAACTGGTCATGCTGAGGTGGTGCAAATTGAATATGATCCCACTCTGATTAGTTATCAAGAACTATTAGAAACCTTCTGGGAAATCCACGATCCCACCAGTTTAAACCGTCAAGGACCAGATCGGGGAGAGCAGTATCGTTCTGTGATTTTTTATCATAATTCAGAACAAGAAAAAATAGCTCTAAAATTTAAGTTAAAATTACAAAATTCTGGTCAATATGATAAAGATATTGTCACAGAAATTAAGCCAGCATCAGATTATTATTTAGCTGAAGATTATCATCAACAATATTTTGAAAAGAAACAAACTAAAAAAACGAACTAACTCAGGTTTCCCGTTTGACATCAATGAGATTCCTCGTTCCTCGGAATGATCAATAATACCAATTCTTAAAAGTTAGTAGAAACTTAACTTGTCATTGTTAGGGGTAATATATAGCAGTTTTCAATTGGGTGTATCAATATTCTAGTTAAGTTGAGTGGGAGGGGTGGGAAGTGTGGGAAGTGTGGGGAGAATTTTTACTTTAATCTTTAGTCTATTAATACGAAAACTGCTGTAAAGACTAAATATTGATTTTTCACTAAAAATACCCCGAAGCAATCTATCATAGACATAAAGATAGAAAAAACTATTCTAGAAATTGAAGAGATTGTCTAAAAATCAATAACGTTCTAATAAAAGGCTTACCTCTTGTTTTAAATCCCAATCCTTCATAAACTCCCATTCTTTCCGACGAACTGCTATAAATGATTGGAATAAATCCTTTCCTAATGCAGTTAAAATAACCTCATCTTTTTCTAAGTTATCAATAGCTTGTTCTAAATTTATGGGTAATCTCTGAATATTTTTATTTTGCCTTTCTTCTTCTGTTAAAGTAGCGGGATCAACTTGCATGGGATCACTCAAATTCCATTGATGCTTGATCCCATCTAATCCTGCAGCTATAATAGCACCGAGAGCTAGATAAGGGTTAGCCGTCGCATCCACTGTCTTAACCTCGAAATGAGTTGGACTAGGAAAAGTTGGGTTAGTGGGAACTCGAATGGCCGCTTCTCGGTTATCGTATCCCCAACACTGATAAGCCCCACTCCAATACTTCGGTTGGAGTCGTCGATAGGAGTTAGGGGTTGGGGTGGTAATAGCCATTAACGCCGGTAAATGGGTTAAGATACCTGCGATAAACTGTTGCGCTATAGTCGAGAGTTGTCCTTGTTTATCTAAACTAGGCACAAGGTTTTTGCCATTTTTCCAAAGACTGAGATGCACATGACAACCACTTCCTGCATGGTTGGGGAAGATTTTGGGTAAAAATGAGGCTTTTAGGTTATGCTGATGAGCGATCGCTTTAACGGTTTCTCTAAAGGTAATTTGTTGATCGGCTGCAGCTAATGCGTTACGATAAAGTACAGTGATTTCCTGCTGCCCTGGCCCAGATTCGGGATAATATAACTCTACAGTTATTCCTTGTTCGGTTAAGGAATCAGCGATGCTGTCAACTACTTGCTGATGAATATCCATTGATAGGGTCGCAGCAAACACCGTGTCATCTATAGGGGTAATAGTCTCGTTTGGTAATAGGTAAAATTCATTTTCAAAAGCAGCTATCACTTCGATTCCTACTTTTTGGGCAGCATTAATAACCCGCTTGAGAAAATATCGGGGACAATTTGACCAAGGATTGTCCACTAATACCATATCACCTATCATTTTAGCGTGTCCTTTCGCGTAAGGCAAGAGGGTTAAGGTGGTGAGATCGGGAATGAGACGAATTTCCCCTACTGGACCTAGACCACTATTTTCCACAACCCCATCAAACATAACAGGAAGAGCTTGTTGTGCTGCGGTAATTCCCACCCCATGAGTTAGGTAAGTTTCTAAACGTTTGCGATGGATTGCTTTAGCACGAATAACATTAGCATTATCGCACCAAAGAACACGAATAAATTTAACTCTAGCACGGTCAAGAGAAGTTAAGGTTTCTTTATCCATTGTTTATTTTTTAATTATTTATTAATGATCATAATCAACAATAATTTTTAGTTGCCATTAATTTTTAGTTAAGAAAGAAATAAGAATGTATTTACTTTGAATTAAATACTGTTTAATAGACAAAAACAACTTTGTTTTACGGAAAAAACAACAAGAAGGAAGACACAAAATTGTACATAACTTATACATAAAACCTTGAATTAATGTGTTAACTTAATAAATGTTTATTCTAAATACGCAAAGGAAACTCTACTCTTTTAAAAAGTAAAAGATAGGGTCAATTTGTAGTGTAGAAAAATACAGTATCTTAGAAAAATTTAACAATAAAAATGGCTGGAACCGTATTATTACCAGGGGATATTGCCATTATTGGCTTCAACTTTGATAACCCCGACGAATTCGCTTTTGTCACCTTAGTTGATATTGTTGCAGGGACAGAGATCAGTTTTACCGATAACGGTTGGCAAGCCAACGGTACATTTAGAGATACAGAAGGAACCTTTACTTGGACAGCAGGAACAGATATTGCTGCTGGAACCGTGATCAATCCGACTGTTAGTAGTGTTGCCTTCTCAGCCAGTGGGGATCAAATTATTGCCTACCAAGGAGATAGTAACAACCCCACCTTTATTTACGCGCTCAATAGTGAAGGGAACCCTGGAGTATGGCAGTCAGACGCTACCAGTTCCAATACCTCCGCACTGCCCACTGGTTTAGTGAATGGAGAAACCGCAGTTGCTCTAGACGAAATTGACAATGCCGTTTACACAGGGATTACCTCTGGTACCAAAGAAGAATTATTGGCTGCTATTAGCGATCAGTCTAATTGGTCTGGGGACAATAGTAATAGACAAACAATGCCCACCAATTCTTTCACTGTAAGTGGTGGCACAACCCCTGTAGCAACGGAACTGTTTATTTCCGAATACATCGAAGGCAGTAGCAATAATAAAGCCATTGAAATTGCCAATTTTACAGGCAATACAGTTGATTTAACCGACTACAGTCTCGAATTTTACTTTAATGGGAACACCAGTGCCGGTACAATCATTTCCCTCGCTGGCAATATGGTAGCCGATGGCGATGTCTTTGTCATTGCAGACAATGATGCCGATGCCGCTATACTAGCTGTCGCCGACCTAACTTCCACGAGTAGCTTCTTCAACGGTGACGATGCCATTGTTTTGCGTAACGGTAGTAACATTATCGATGTCATCGGTCAAATTGGAGTTGATCCGGGTAGTGAGTGGTCTGGTGGTGGGATTGGCACTCAAAACGAAACACTCCGCCGTCAATCTAGTATTACACAAGGAGACAACAACGGTAACGATCCGTTCGATCCTTCCGTCGAGTGGGAAGGGTTTGCTCAAGATACCTTTGATGGGTTAGGGAGTCACACCATTGATGGCGGTAGCAGTGGAACAACCCTTGCGATCGCTCCCAATGACGCAGACAAAGCCGAAGGAGACACAGGTAATACAGCTTTCACCTTTACCGTAACTCGCTCTGGTGACATCACAGGTACCACTTCTGTCGATTTTGCCGTCACTAGCACCGAAGCCAATAGCGTTGACTTTGGAGGAATCTTACCCTCTGGAACCATTAGTTTTGCAGCCAATGAAAGCAGCCAAACCGTGATTATTAATGTTTCCGGTGATACTGACCCAGAATTAGACGAAAACTTCACCGTTACTCTATCCAACCCGTCTGGTAGCGCAACCCTTACCACCGCAACCGCCAACGGTACCATTCAAAATGATGATGGTATCCCCATTACCCTAATTTCAACCGTTCAAGGTAGCGGTGTAACCAGTCCCTTACAAGGACAAACCGTCACCATTGAAGCCGTTGTAGTGGGAGACTATCAGGATGGGGCCAATGGAACCAATGGAGACTTAAACGGTTTCTTTGTTCAAGAAGAAGACGCTGACGCGGATGGCAATGCTTTAACCTCGGAAGTTGACGGGGTGACAAGAATTGGAAAAAACGTATCAAATAAAGGTTTCAGAATCTGAGTTGACTAAAAAATCAACCTTTTTAATAAGTTTTGATCATGA
>JASJDN010000082.1 GCA_030065205.1 Crocosphaera sp. | reverse complement strand
CCCTTCAAATAAGGGTTTTCCTCCAAGGCTGATTCTCATTAATTGATGCTTAATGAAAATGAGTAACGAGAGAATCAGCCTTGGAGAATGGGAATTTGGCGATCGCCTGACAACCGAAAAAGATCCCGTGAAAAGTAAGGTATAGGCATAGGCGTTGACGTAGGCATTAGCATTGGCGTAAGCATGGGCATTAGCGTTGGTGTAGGCGTAAACATAGGCATTGGTGTTAGCGTAGGCGTAGGCATAGACGTTGGCATTGGCGTTAGCATACGCATAGACGTTGGCGTTGGCATCGGCGTAGGCGTAGGCGTTGGCATTGGCAACTACTCTTTTCGCGACAGGTGTCAAGTCAGCAGGAGAGGTTTTTGTTTTGGTTTCTGCCCAGTTTAATAGTTGAAGAAAACGATGATTATCAGGAAGAGATTTTAAGTAAGATATAGCCTTATTTTCCATATCTAACAGTAACTTATCTGCCCCTGTTTTGCCTTCCATCAACCCTGCAATTAAAATAAATATTTCTTTCCATCTGGTATCAGTAACATAGTTATTAACAGTTTGTTCGATTAAGTGGTTATCCACAATATATTTAGCAGTTAAATATTCCTGTAGGGTTAGATGGGAGAAAGAATAAATATTATCTAATCTTTCTACTAAAATACCTTGTTGAATAGCAATAGCATTTAAAACTGCTTCCCCTTTCAAGTCATGGGGTGCATTCAAATTTCTTGATAAAAATAGTTTGATTTTATCTACTAATTCTTGAGTATTAAAAAATAGTTTATCCTCAACAAATCCCTCATAAGCGATTTCTGAGAGTAACATGATTTCTGATTTTGTTGTAAAATCTTTATAGATGGGATCTCGCTCTAATCTTTTTTCCGATGACCATTTTTCTAAGAGTATTTCTAACGACCTTTTATAGAGATCACTTTTATTCTTAGGTAAAGTTTGAGACTCATCATAAACTAAACAAATAAATGTTAATAATAAGGGGGTTCTTGCTAATTCTTTTGCACCTATATTTGCTTTTAAAGCTTGTAAACATTTTTTAGCTGTTTCTGCTCTTTGATCGGTTTCAGAATTAAACCAATTATCAATAAAGTCTCTGATTTGAATATCATCAAATTCAGCAATAATAACATTTTTGAATTCATCAAACTTTTGTTGCTGTTCTTGGTAAGCAGGCGTACGACAAGAAATAATAAAGCGATTTTTACGATAATTTTTGACTATTTTTTCAATTTCGTCCACCAATTTTTCCACAGTTTTATTAGAAACTTCATCTAATCCATCTAATAAGAAAATAAATTTCCCTTTTTTTAATCCTTTATTAATTATTTTATCTATCTTCGTAAAATCACAATCACCAAATCTTGTTTTTATAGTAGCCAATAAATCAATATATTGCAAATTATTAAATTCTTTGAGTTCAATAAAAATAGGAAGACATTGATACTCTAAGATTCCTTTAATCGCATCTAATCCAACTTTTCTTAATAAGGTAGATTTTCCTGATCCGGGTGCGCCTAAAACCATTAAAAATTGATATTGATTAGCCACATCTATTCCTGTTAGTTTTTTGTCTTTATAAAATGATTTTCTTGTTTTAAAATTCTTTTCCATATCATCAGCATATATATACTGTCTCCTTGAATTTTTATCTAATACTTTAACCGTCGTATAAATATCTTCCAACGGAGTAGGTTTACGCATTCCCAAAACTTTAAGCTGGCCATAACTTTTATAATAATTACTGATATATTGTTTAGCCGCTTGAAAGATTTTATCTTTATCCCCTGGAACTATCTCTAAAATCAAATTGCTAAAATATTCAACGATTTTCAAATCAATGGGAGTGGGTTCGATGCGAATAATCTGATCGAAAGTAGCTGATTTTACCCCCGATAATGACAAGGATTTTAGTATTTCTTCTGCGGTTCCTTCCACCACCAAAAAACGACTCCCTTTGCCTCCATGAATGGTTAAATCTAAGTTCTTTAATTCTGCAATGGTTTGTCCGACGGTTCCCGTTTCTAACTGCTGTTTTCGTTGTTCAATTAATGCTTTGCGATATTCCACACGGGAAGGAAACTGAGATGGTTTGAGGGTTTCAGTGGGTGATAAATTAGTTTTGTCGTCATCTAATATCATGACAACTTGTAAGACTTCATCTGTTGATGAATGATCTAATATTTCTTGTAAAAGGGGATCAGCTTTTGCTCTTTGTTCAGGAGTAAGGTGCATAATATTAATAACTGTTTGTTATAAGGAAAGTTAATAACTATTTTTGTAAGGTGGGCAAAGTTTTCTAGATTATGAATGGTTAATATGAATGTCTGATTTGCCCACCCTACAAGCTTTAATTTGGTGGGTTACGATGGATATGAAAAAATTAGAAAACCCGAAACTTGTTCGCCATCTAACCCACCCTACAAGTTAACTACAATTGTCTTCATTTTTGACTTTTGCTTTTTGCCAGCCCCCCTTTGAGAAGGGGGGTAGGGGGGATTTACTTTCGCGTAGCGGTATTACAAGGGGAAAACTAAGATAAATCTCCCACTTGAATTAATCCTTTCCCTTGACGTTCTTTAGATTGATTTAATAATAATTCACATCGATTCAATAATTCCTCCCGAAGATCCAACACCGTTAAATCAGGATACCTCTCTAATAATAAAGCAGCCACCCCAGAGACGATAGGAGTCGCCATAGAGGTCCCATTCCAAGCTTCATACCCTCCTTGTACCACCGAGGAGTAAACCGCCTCTCCTGGCGCAACTAAATGGGGTATTTTGTAAGTGGTATTCTCAACGATCAAAGTCCCGCTACTGCTGAAACTGGTTACTCGTCCTTGCTTATTACTGGCACCCACTGAGAGAACACTTCTGTAGTTTCCTGGACTACGAGTGTAATTTTCTCCTTCATTTCCTGATGCACATACAGGAAGGACACCCACTGCCAACATATCCCTAATCACTTCTTCCATATCAGAGAAAAAGCCCTGTAATCCAGCAGATAAATTGACAATCTGGATTTCTGGGTTATTAGCTGCCCATTCCAAAGCGATAATAAAGTTTACTAATGTTCCTCTCCCTTTTGGTATCATTAACCCATTAATCACTGTAGCATCTGGAGCAACACCGATGCGTCTGCCACAAATCAACCCTGCAACGTGAGTTCCGTGGCCATCAGTGTCTAAAGAATTGGCTAATTCTTTGACTTGTCCTTGTAAAATGTCAAATTCAACCGCTTTACTTATTTTTACTCGTAATGCAGGATGAGAACTATCGATTCCTGTGTCTAAAACGGCGATAGTAATATTTTTGCCGGTAACTTGGGGAGATAAGTTATAGTTAATTGCTTTTAAGTGCCATAAATCATCATCTTTTAAGTCATTTTCACCTTTAAAACTGGTGGTCACTTTATCAGGTTTAATGAGGTCAATGGGTTGATCTTTTAAGATAGAAAATTCAGGTAATTGTTGCTGTGTATTTTTTGCATCTTTCTCTGGCATTTCTATAATGATTATTCCTGTAACTCCCAAATTTTCAGGACTTTTGAGAATTTTGATATTTTCTTTTCCTTCAATATCTTCAGCCCATTGTATTAAGGTTTTATAGCTGCTGTCTTCTCGATAAACTGATTCAACTTCTTGAGTTTGTTGACGACGACTTTCTAGAGTAAATTTACGAGAGACTAAACTTAAAGATTGACTAACGAGATTCGCTTTAGGACGAATAATATAAATCGGCATAACGACGTTGATTTTTGAGGATATTTTTCTAGTTTAGGTTAAAATAGAACCAGGAATAGTGAATGACTTAACAAAAATTATGACTGTGTTAGAAAAACTAAAAAGTAAACTAGAAGCTTACAAACCCATACTTCTGGAAAAATACAACATTAATCAAGTAGGAATTTTCGGATTAATTGAGAATTATTATTGGAGATGCAATTAAAAATGTGCCTAATGATATCAGAGACAATAGAAGAGTGCTAAAATAAACGATGTATTCAATAATTATAAAAATCATCAATTATGACAATTAAAGCATTTGTTACAGGAGGAACTGGATTTATTGGCGCAAACTTAGTTAGACTTTTATTAAAAGAAGGCTATGAAGTTCGTGCATTAGTTCGTCCCCAAAGTAATTTAGAAAACCTCAAAAACTTAGACATTGAAATTGTCAAAGGGGATCTCAATGACATCAATTTAACTGAAAAAATAAGAGGCTGTCATGTTCTCTTTCATGTTGCAGCACATTACTCGTTATATCAAGCTGACAAAGATCAATTATATGAAAGCAACGTATTAGGAACCCGTTCCATTTTAAACGCTGCCAAACAAGCAAATGTAGAACGTATTGTTTACACCAGTTCTGTTGCTGCTATTGGGGTAGGAAAACCAGGAGA
This sequence comes from Crocosphaera sp., assembly GCA_030065205.1. GTDB lineage: Bacteria > Cyanobacteriota > Cyanobacteriia > Cyanobacteriales > Microcystaceae > Crocosphaera. Next base: position 20,897 of record JASJDN010000082.1, on the reverse strand, counting down.
AATTGTCAATGAAACCCACCAAAGTCCTGTCAATGAATTAGTAGGACATTATAAAAAATCTAAATATTGGGCCGAACAAGAAGCCAAAAAAGCGATTATAAATGGACAAGATATTGTCATTGTTAACCCCAGTACCCCCATCGGACCATTAGATATTAAACCCACCCCCACAGGGGACATTATTCTACGTTTTTTGCGCCGTCAAATGCCAGCTTATGTCAATACCGGGTTAAATATTATTGATGTGCGAGACGTAGCGCAAGGTCATCTGTTAGCCTTAGAAAAGGGGGAGACAGGGGAACGCTATATCTTAGGCAATAAAAACCTCAGTTTAAAAGCTTTGTTAGAGGAATTATCTCTATTAACAGGACTAAAAGCCCCTCAACAAACCTTACCCCTTTGGTTACCTTTAACTGTCGCTTGGGTAGAAGAAACATTGTTATCTCCTTTGGGCAAAAAACCCTCAATTCCTATAGATGGGGTAAAAATGTCTAAACAGCCAATGTATTATGATCCTGCTAAAGCCATTAATGAATTAGGGTTACCATCTTCTCCCATCGAAAATGCCTTAAAAGATGCCATTACTTGGTTTACCAATAATGGTTATTTATAGAATAATGATTATTAATAATAGGGTAAAATTATGGAAGAGTTTATTTCTTATTGTTGGAATGATATTGGGGTTTCAGGTGATAGTTCTTGCCCCGAATTAAAAACAGTTATTCACTGTAGAAATTGCCCTGTTTATCGGGGTGCTGGTCGAACTTTGCTGCAAAGAAATGCCCCAGAAGGCTATGTTGAAGAGTGGACAGATATCTTAGCACAAGATTGGCAACAAGCAGCTAAAGCTGATAAAAAAGGGTCAGGTTTAGTCAAAAAAGAGAATGTTACTGATGAAATTATCGGCTTAATTATTTTTAGAGTGTCTCAAGAATGGTTGGCTTTACCAGCATGGGTTGTGAAAGAAATTACCCATATTCATCCTATTCATACGTTACCTCATCGTAGTAACCATGTTTTTGCAGGAATTGTTAATATTCGTGGTGAAATTTTAATGTGCATCTTATTAAGAAATCTCTTATCATTACCTCACGCAGATTTGAATAATAAGAACGAAAACTTCCAAGATTCATCTTCTATTGTTCCAGTCGTTTATCAAAGAATGATTGTTATTGAAATACAATCTAATCGTTGGGTTTTTCCTGTAGATGAAATTTTAGGAGTTTATCGTTTTTCTTCAAGACAATTACAAGATACTCCTGTCGTAATTTCCAAAACACCTGATACTTATACTAAGAAAATCTTAACAGTAGAAGGTAAGAATATTAACTATTTAGACTATGAATTGGTCTTTTATGAATTGTTATTCTATACTTTAAATCGAGCCTAACCAATAAAATCAATAAATGCTCATGTCTGTAATCGATGTTAAAAATCTTAATAAAATTTACAAAGTTTCCTTGAAAAAACCTGGTATTAAAGGAACTATTAATCACTTTTTTAGGCGTACTTATCGTGATATAGCAGCAGTTAAAGATGTTTCTTTTTCAATTAATTCTGGGGAAATTGTTGGTTTTTTAGGTGCTAATGGTGCAGGAAAGACGACCACTTTAAAAATGTTAACAGGATTAATCCATCCCTCAACTGGGGAAATTAAAATAGTTGGCCATGTTCCTTTTAAACGTCATCCGACTTTTTTGAATAAGATGAGTTTAATCATGGGACAAAAACAGCAACTATTATGGGATTTACCAGCTTTAGATTCTTTAAAAATTAATGCTGCTGTCTATGAAATTCCTGATAAAGTTTTTCACAAAAGGCTTCAAGACTTAGCAGAAATGTTATCCATTGAAGAACAATTAACGCAACCCGTTCGTAAACTTTCTTTAGGACAAAGAATGAAGGCAGAATTATTAGCTGCTTTATTACATCATCCACAAGTTTTATTTTTAGATGAACCCACCTTAGGATTAGATGTTAATTCTCAAGCTGCTATTCGTTCTTTTTTGAAAGAGTATAATCAACGATACCAAGCAACTATCTTATTAACCAGTCATTATATGGCTGATATTACCGCATTGTGTGAAAGGGTGTTATTGATACATGAGGGACAATTGATATATGATGGAAACTTAGAGCAATTAGTGGAAAAATTCACCCCCTATAAAGAGGTAAAAGTGGAATTATCTTATCCTTTATCAACAGAACAATTAACAAACTATGGACAAGTCGAAACAGTGAAAGGTCAAGAGGTAAGATTTTTAGTGAAACCAGAAAATCTCACAGAAACCATCGCTAAGATTTTAGCTCAATTAGAGGTTAATGATCTCAATGTAACCGAACCCCCGATAGAAGAAGTCGTTAGTCAAATTTTTTCTCAAGGAAATGTTGATCTATAATATTTCTATAGATTTTATCGTAGTATAATCTTCTAAACTGTAATAACCGAGATACTTATATTCCAAGGTTCAAGTTAGTAAAAATTAGCAAAATAATCCAAGCTATGATTAATATTCAGTCATTAAAAAATCGAAGAAAAAAACTAGCTCAACTCATTGACTTTCCTATTATATTATGGTCAGGAAAAGCACCCTCTAGAAATTTTAGAGCTAATCATTATCCTTTTCGTGCCAATAGTCATTTTCTCTATTTTGCAGGACTTCCTCTAGAAAATTCAGCTATACGCCTAGAAAACGGTAATCTAGATTTATTCATGGATAACCCCCATCCTGATAGTACCTTATGGCATGGAGAAACCCCCAGAAGAGAAGATATTGCTCTACAAATAGGTGCAGATAATGAGTATCCAATGAAAGACTTAAAAGAGCAAATAGAAGGAGTAGCAACAGTACCAGTTCAAGATACTTTTACCTACCAAAAACAAAGAGAAATATTACAACGTTCTTTATGTTTTGATGAACAATCAGAAGATATTGATGACCAGTTAATGAAAGCTATCATAACCTTACGTTTAGTTCATGACGAAATGGCTTTAACTGAAATAAAAAAAGCTGTTAAAATTTCAGTTAAAGCTCATACAATTGCTATAAAATCCACAAAAAAATGTGTTACAGAAGCACAAGTTAGAGCAGCAATGGAAAGTTATATAATGAGTCAAAATATGACCTGTGCTTACAATAGTATTGTGACTGTTAATGGGGAAGTTTTACATAACGAAACCTATAATAACCCGTTAAAATTAGGGGATTTATTACTAGCAGATGTCGGTGCAGAAACTGCTCTAGGATGGGCTTCAGATATTACTCGAACTTGGCCAGTAAATGGTCATTTTTCTAGTAGTCAACGGGATATATATGATGTGGTTTTAGCTGCTCATGATGCTTGTATTGAAGCCACAAAACCAGGGGTAGAATATCGAGAAATTCATCTATTAGCAGCAAAAATTATGGCAGAAGGGTTAGTCAATTTAGGTATATTAAAAGGTGACCCCGATACGTTAGTTGAAAAAGATGCTCACGCTATCTTTTTTCCTCATGGAATAGGTCATTTATTAGGATTAGATGTTCATGATATGGAAGACTTAGGGGACTTAGCTGGATATCAAGAAGGAAGAACTAGAAGCGATCGCTTTGGGTTAAAATATTTAAGGTTAGATCGTCCGTTAAAAGCAGGTATGGTGGTAACAATAGAACCTGGATTTTATCAAGTTCCCGCTATCTTAAATCATCCAAAATTTCAAGAAAAATACTATAATGACGTTAATTGGGACAAATTAAAACAATTTTCTGATGTTAGAGGAATTCGCATCGAAGATGATATTTTAGTCACAGAAACAGGGGCAGAAATTTTAACCCAAAATTTGCCCACTCAAGCTGATGAAATTGAAGAAATGATGAGCTAACATCAGTCGTCAGTTATCAGTTTTTTAGTGTCTTTATTGTTTATGATACTCCCTATCTTCCCACACTCCCCACACTCCCAGTCTTCTTGTAATTCACCCAGATGGGTGAACCTTTATGATGAGGTCAGTTAATCCCAACTACTTTAAACTGGTAGCTACACAAAATCAGCTAACTTCCTTAAAGGTTGAGGAGAGTATTATTATGAGTCCCTTAGAACACAATCAGAAACTGGTACACTTTTTACAACAAGAATTAAACATACCTGCTGAGTCTATTGCTTTAGTTCAGCGTCATCCTGAACTCCCTTATAGTTCTTTTCCTATGTTACTATGGCGTTACGGCTTAATTACGCTTACTCAATTAGAAAGAATTTTTGATTGGTTAGATAGTGGTTTATCTTATTCTGCCACTCAGCTTTAGATGAAAAAATATATAATAAGAGACGATAAATATTCAAGATTGACTCTCGATAACAGGGAACAATAATAACATTAATGACTTCTATTGCTTCTTGGATAAAACCGCCTTTTCTGCAACCTGGCGATACAATAATAGGCATTTCTCCCAGTGGAGCAATTAAGGACGTTGCTGCGGTAGAAAATTCCATCGAAATTATGCGATCGCAGGGCTACAACCTGGAACTGGATCAACATTGGAACGCCCAATATAGCTACTTAGCAGGAAGGGATGAACAACGCAGAGAAGCGTTATTACAAGCCTTAACCAATCCTAATTATAAAGCTATTATAGCCGTTCGTGGCGGTTATGGAGCAGCAAGATTATTAGAAGAAAAAGACTGGGAAACTATCTTCAGAAATTATCCTAAATGGTTGATTGGTTTTTCTGATATTACTAGCTTACTGTGGAAACTAGCAAGGGTTAAAATGTCTAGTATTCAAGGTCCTGTGTTAACCACGTTGGCCAAGGAACCTGAGTGGTCATTAAAACGGTTTTTTAGTTATCTTCAAGGTGAACCCTTACCTCCGTTACAAGGTCAAGGATGGGGTAACGGCCAAACAGAAGGATGGTTATTACCTGCCAATCTCACCGTCGCTACTAATATCCTAGGAACCCCGTTACAACCCCCCTTAAACGACGTAATTTTAGCCCTAGAAGACACAGGAGAAGTCCCTTACCGTATAGACCGAATGTTGACCCAATGGCGGTTAATGGGGGCATTTTCTGGGGTTAAAGGGATTGCTTTGGGACGGTTTAGTGGGGGTAATGAACCAGAGAATAGTTGGACGACAGAAGAAGTGTTACGCGATCGCTTGGGGGATCTCAATATTCCCATTGTTTCTGACTTACCGTTTGGTCATGATGGGGTTAACGCTATTTTACCGGTAGGAATGATGGTTAGGTTAAACGGCGATCGGGGAAGTTTAGAATTTAGTTATTAATGATTAGCTGTCTAAACTCTTTCATAGCTAAACGTGGGTTAGAATGATTGATAAATTTGCAGAGTAAATTAAGATCAAGATTGGGTAAAAGTTGACTTTTTTCTTGGAGGGAATATTGTTCATTTTCTAAACAATAAATATTAAGTTTATCATTTTGCCATAACCAAACTTCTCTAGTTCCTAAACGACGATACACTTCTAATATTTTGATGTTCCCACTGATAACAATCACTTCAATGGCAAGATCAGGGAATTCCTTGTCTGTCCTTAAACAATAACATTTATCTGGTTCTTTTCCTGTTTGTCCTTCTTCGACTCGCAATGTCGTCGAACCCAGTCCCCAAAAGTCGATTTCTGCTGCTTCTAAATAAACTTCTAATAACCTTCCTATATTTTCTGTGCTAACTTCGTGACGACGACTGGGTGACATAATTTCTAATACTCCTTCAAGATAAATCGTTCGATAGGTTGGACTATCTCCCAATGATTCTAAAAATTGTTCGTATTCTGCCCAAGAAATACCAGTAAGAATCAAACGTTGTTCACTGTCATGATGGGATGTTTTAAAATTAACGAGTTGAGGTAAGGAGATTAAAGACATAATGAATGAACAATAAGATCAGGTTAAGTTATTTCGATCATAACATTTAACTATAATCAAGTTTTTTCCTGCCGATGAAGATGTAATAAGGAACTTTAACCCCAGGCAAGAATGGAAGATTTGCCATCCTTTCCATAAACTGAATATTTTCAATGAACTTGGACTCCTTTAGTACATTTCTGTTCGTTGAAGTTAGGCACTGTTGTATAAGTTGTCGATTCTGCTATGAGAATATCTTTATATTCTTTGTAAAGCTACTATAAGCACAAAAGCGAATTTATCTGGCTGAAGATAAATTCCCATTCAAATTTAAAAATTAATATTATTTTAATTTATATATTAAGTCTTTAATATATAATGTCGACTCTATAATTATTCACAGAAGAAACCATTTCCACAATCTAAAAACTTTGTTGATATTGAGAGAATTCCTCCAAACAATCTTAGGATATGAGTAATAAATCTTCCTGTAGCGGGATAAAGAAACAGCATTATTTTTTCCCTTCAAGTTGAAAAATTGTTCATTTTTAAGGAGTTTCTCTCATGGCAAAAATCAAGGTAGGTATTAACGGGTTTGGTCGTATCGGTAGATTAGTATTTCGCGCAGGTATCAATAATCCTGATTTTGAGTTTTTGGGCATTAATGATCTCGTCCCTGCGAAGAATATCGCCTATTTACTCAAATATGATTCGACACACGGGCGTTTTAATGGAACAGTAGAAGCAAGAGAAGATGGGATTGTGGTCAATGGTAAATTTATCCCCTGTTTTGCCATTCGTAACCCCGAAGAATTACCTTGGGGACAGATTGGAGTGGATTATGTGGTAGAGTCCACTGGTTTATTCACAACTCACGAAACTGCCAGTAAACACATCACAGCTGGGGCAAAACGGGTGGTTATTTCTGCCCCCACCAAAGACCCTGAAAAGGTTAATACGTTTGTCATGGGGGTTAATGATGATCAATATGATCCTGCTAAAGATTACGTTGTCTCTAATGCCAGTTGTACTACCAACTGCTTAGCCCCCATTGCTAAAGTCATTAATGATAACTTTGGTTTAGCAGAGGGGTTAATGACCACCATCCACGCCATGACAGCCACTCAGCCCACCGTAGATGGGCCTAGCAGGAAAGATTTACGGGGAGGACGAGGGGCAGCCCAAAACATCATTCCCGCCTCCACAGGGGCAGCTAAAGCGGTAACTCTCGTTATTCCTGAATTAAAGGGTAAGTTAACCGGAATGGCTTTGCGGGTTCCCACCCCCGACGTTTCTGTGGTTGATCTCACCTTTAAAACCGAAAAAGCCACCAGTTATGAAGCCATTTGTGCAGCGATGAAAGCAGCAGCAACCGGTGAGTTAAAAGGGGTGTTAGGTTACACCGATGAAGATGTGGTTTCAATGGATTTTGAAGGAGATTATCACTCTAGCATTTTTGATGCTAAAGCAGGTATGGAATTAAATTCTAACTTCTTTAAAGTGATTTCTTGGTACGACAATGAATGGGGTTATTCTTGTCGGATGTTAGATTTAATGAAAGTGATGCAAAGCAAAGAAGTAGAAGTTATGGCAACGGTATAACTTAATTTTTTAGGGGCATATTCATGAAGTCAGAAGTCAGAAGTTCCTCGCTTCGCTGCGGCGCAACTGCACAGAAGTCAGAAATTAGAATCAAAAAAGATCAAGTCATCTTCTATTTTAATGCCTTAATTTTTTGATTAATTTTTACTTCTGTTCGATAGAGCCGGAGCTTCGCTGTGGAACTTCAAACTTCACACTTCTGACTTCAAGCGAAGGGATAAATCATGCCCCTACCTATTTAATGATTCTCAAATTTTGAGATAGTTTTCTAAACTAAATTTTCCTGAACCAAACGCAAGGATCATTAACAGTCCTCCCATTAATCCTAAGTTCTTAAAAAAAGCAATTTCTTCTTCAGGAAACGTTCCGTGAAAAATCAAGGTAGCAGGAATTAAAAATCCAATTAATAAACAAGCACCAATTTTAGATTTGTATCCTAATAAAACCGATAAACCACCGACAATTAAAACTAGAATAGTTGCCCATAGCAAGACTTCAGTTAAAGGTAATCCTTTCGAGGCCATATATGCTTGGGTTTGTGCTGGTGATAATAGCTTACTAACGCCAGATTTAATAAAAATTGCTGATAAAAATAATCTAGCTACCAGAGAAACATAGCTTTGGAAAGTGACTTGAGTTAACATGGATAAATAACCTATTGATTGTACTTTATATTTTTTTTGAATTTTAACAATTCTTAATTAAATTGACAACAATGGCTGAAATTGAGAAGAATTTTTCCAGGTTGTTAAAACATTTTGCACAGAGAATGATAACCAATTATGATAGTGAGGATATACAGGAAGACGAGGGACTAATTGCCATCCACCAGAGGTTAATAAATCAACTAACTCCTGATGGGAAAAATGGGGATAGTCTGGGTTTACTTCATCTTTTGGACTGATTCCCCCTAAATCTCTGGCACCTGCTTCTAAACAGTCTAACAAACAGTTGGGATCTGTGATTAAATTGGGAGGAATTTGTATGGTAATAGAATTAGGTAAAATGTCTCTAGCTTTCGCCACCATTTCTGGTAACCGATGAAGGGGAAAGGTAGACCCTTCTAATTTTTGCTTGCTTCCTAGTTGATAAGGCTGTAGAATAACTTCTTGAATGTTCTGCCATTTCTGGTGAATGGCTGCGATCGCTTCTAACGTCTGCCAAGAATCCCTCTTGTCTTCTCCTATTCCTAAAAGAATACCTGTGGTAAAAGGAATCTGTAATTGACCTGCCCATTCCAATTGTTGTAACCTTAATGAAGGTAATTTACTAGGAGCATGACGATGAACTGTCTTGAGAAGTTTTGGCGTAATTTGCTCTAACATTAACCCCATAGACGCATTAACTTTTTTTAGAGTTTCCATTTCAGCGAAACTTAAAACCCCAACGTTAGTATGGGGCAAGAAACCCTCAGATAAGGCTAATTTACACAGATTATAAATGTGTTGAAACCATGATTTTCTTCTGGAGGACTGAGGATGAACTTCACCACTTAAAATTAAAATTTCGCAAACCGATTGATCTTGCAATTTTCGCAAAATAGGTTGACTTTTTTCCAAAGTTAACCAATGATCTTGATCAGGATCAACTCGAAAATTACAATAGGTACAACGGTTAAAACATTCATAAGTGGGGACTAGGGTATAAGCTGGACTGTAGGTAATTTGCTTTGTCATGTTTCTGTCTGATACTTAAATTTATAACCATTTTTCTCAATACTTTACTATAATACACCTAGACTTAATGGCGTTTAGAGGGTTATTATTAGAGTAACTTTTTGAATATCAAGAATGAGTAACGAAACTTATTTTAATCATCCTATTTTCGGTCTTCTTTATCGTGTCTGTGTCCTTGATGACAATCAAGAGTTATTTACTACATTATACGCTCAACGGTTATTTTTTCTCGTGAAAATGTTGCCGAATAATACGGTTTTTGAACCGATTAGTCGTTCAGATGCTAGATTATTAGTAGAAAAACGTTTGCGTAATCTTCATCGTCTAGGACTCACTGAAGAGTACAAAGACTTTCAAGTTATGTATAAACAAACTTTTCCTTAAATAATATGACAATTGTTGAAAATCTTGATAAAGTTCGAGGTCAAATTCCTTCTTATGTTCGATTAATTGCTGTTACTAAGAAAAAATCAGTAACTGTGATTAAGGAAGCTTATAATTATGGTATTCGTGATTTTGCTGAAAGTCGTATTCAAGAAGCACTTTTAAAGCAAGAACAGTTACAAGACTATCCAGATATTTGTTGGCATTTTATTGGTCATGTGCAAACCAATAAAGCCAAAAAAGTCTTAGAAAATTTTCATTGGATTCATTCAGTTGATAGTCTTAAATTAGCCGAATATCTAGATAAATTAGCATCTAAAACTTCTATTTTTCCTCATGTTTGTTTACAGGTTAAATTATTACCAGATCCGAATAAGTATGGGTGGGAAGTAATAGAACTTTGGCAAGATTTATCTAACTTAGAGTCCTTAAAACACTTAAAGATTGAAGGTTTAATGACTATCTTACCTTTAGGATTGTCAAAAGCAGAATGTTTAGATACTTTTGAGAAAGCCAAGGAATTAGCTGCTAAAATAACAGAAAAGTCTTCATTACAGTTAAAAGAGTTATCGATGGGAATGTCTAATGATTACTTATTAGCAGTAGAAAAAGGGGCAACAATGATTCGTTTAGGAACTATTATTTTTGGAGAAAGAGAGTAGTTGATTTAAAGCTTGAATAGGATGTTGGGGTTTCCATCCCGAAAACCTTCTCACTTGGGAACGACAAGAATATCCAGTAACTAAATAGTAAGGTCTATCTTCAATCTTTTGAGGTAAATGTTGTTGCCAACTACTTTGATAAATACCTTGTGAATTTTCATAATGTTCCCTTTCGTGGCCATACATTCCAGCCATTCCACAACAACCAACAGATAATAAATTTAACCTAATTCCTATGTTATTAAACACTGTTTTCCATTGTTTTTGTGAGTTAAAAACGAGGGCTTTTTCGTGACAATGTCCCAATAAATAATAAGAATCATTAGATTGAATTTTAGGCAATTTTTTATCTTGTTTAACTAAAAATTCTTGGATTAGTTGAACGTTATTAAAAATGTTTTGATCAGCAGCAATTTTATTATATTCATCTCGATAAGTAAGGGTCATACTAGGTTCAATTCCAATAACAGGAATATCCAAATCTAAAATGGTTTTGAGGTGATTGATATTTTTTTGAACGATAGTTTTAAAATTATTGATAAATCCCTTTAAATGTAGAGGTTTACCATTAATAAAAAAAGGTAAGATATAAACATCATAACCTAAGTTTTCTAGAAAAGTATAAGTATCCATAACTAACTGGGATTCATAGAAACTGGTAAACGCATCTTGTAATAAAATAATGCTATTTTTCTGTTCTTCTACTGATAATTTTTCCAAGTTTTCTATATTTAATTCTATGTTTAATTGTTGTCTCAAACTTGGTAAACTTATGACAGGGGGATCAACTAAATTTAATCCTTTATTAATCAGTAATTTAATTATGGGTTGCTGAACCAAGTTATTAAATAAATTAGGGGCAAAAGATTGATAATAAGCTAACTGTTCTATATTGCCCATAAAATAATCCCTAAAAGGACGTAAATAACGACTATAATAAGCTTCTAAAAATCGAGATTTTAAGTCAGGAATATCAACATGAATAGGACACTCACTGACACATCCTTTACAAGCAAGACACCCTTGCATTGCGTCATAAACATTGTGAGAAAAATCTTCTTTTTTTTGCCATTTTTCTAGAGTGTACCAAATTTTTTTAGCAACAGATAAAGTCGCGTAATTATCTGCTTTAAACTCTGATTTTGACAGTAATCTTAACCATTCTCTTAATAACATGGCCCTACCTTTTGGGGAATGAATGCGATCACGGGTTTGTTTAGCAGAAGGACAAATAATTTCATCGGGGTTAAAGTTAAAACAAGCACCATTTCCGTTACAATTAAAAGCACCTTTATATTCCTTTCTAAACTGTTGAGATACCTGACGATCAAGCTGTCCCCTTAGCGGTGATTCCAGTTTAACAATTTCGTCTGTACTATTGTAGGGTGTCACTATTTTTCCTGGATTTAATTTATTATTAGGATCAAACACTTGTTTGATTTTTCTTAAGTCTTGATACAGTTCCTCACCAAAGAATAAAGGGGTGTATTCACTACGAAAGCCTTTTCCATGTTCCCCCCAAATAACACCACCATATTGACGAACTAAATCAACTACTTTATCCGATATTTCTCTAATTAATTTTTCATCTTCAGGTACTTTCATATCTAAAGCTGGACGAACATGAAGACAACCAACATCTACATGACCAAACATGGCATATTTAAGGTTATAACTGTTTAATAATCTTTTGAAATCATGGGTGTAATTTGCCAAATTTTCAGGAGAAACGGCAGTATCTTCTATAAAAGCAATCGGTTTGCGGTCGCCTGGCATACTTCCTAATAAAGCTGCTCCTTTTTTTCTTAATAACCATAACTGTTTAATTTCTTCTGGTTTATAAGTTAGATAATATCCTATCATTCCTGAATTTGAGTTTTTTAGAAATTGTTCTATTAATGCTCTTATTTTCTCTTCAAGTGTCTGATTATTTTCTCCGACAAACTCAACTAAATTAATAACTTGTGCTTGACCAACAAAGTCTTTTACTTTTTCAGAAATACTATCTTTTTTAGCTAATTCTAAAATTGTTTCGTCCACCGTTTCAATAGCAGCAGGGTCATAAGTTAGTAAATGTTTAGCATCCTTTAAAGCAGCATCAAAATTTTGATAATGGATAGCCAATAATTGAGTACATTGAGGAATTTTAGTTAACCTCAGTTTCGCTTTTGTAATAATTCCGAGTGTTCCTTCAGAACCCGCTAATATTCGATTAATGTCAAAATATTGTCTGCTTTCATCATAAACTTTGGCTAGGTTATAACCCGTCATAAATCGAGTTAATTTAGGAAAGGTTTTGTCAATCAATTCTGCTTTAGTTAAAACAATATCATCGATTATTTTATAAATGTCTCCTAATCTTCCTGATTGTTGTTTTAACTTAGCCAAATCATTTATATTTACTTGTGAAGAAGTGCCTAACGTTCCATCAGGTAAAACCCAACTCAATTCTAAAATATGATCACTGGTTTTCCCATAAATACGAGATCCTTTACCCGCAGCATCTGTATTAATCATTCCGCCAATGGTAGCACGATTACTAGGGGCAAGAGAAGGGGCAAAAAATAAATTATCAGGAGCTAAAATTTGATTTAATTGGTCTAAAATAACACCAGGTTGAACCCTAACCCATTGTTCTTTTATGTTGACTTCTAACACTTGATTCATGTACTTAGAACAGTCTATAATAATACTAGGAGAAAGGGACTGTCCATTGGTGCCTGTTCCTCCCCCTCTAGCAGAAAAAGTAATGGCTTCAAATTCAGTTTTGTTAGCTAATTTAAAAATTTCTATTACATCCTGAGTGTTACGGGGGAAAATAACAGCTTGGGGTAAAATTTGATAAATACTGTTATCTGTTGAAGCAATTAAACGGTTAGCAACATCCCCTTTACTATCTCCTGAAAAAGAAGATTGTTTTAAACAATTTAAAAAATTAGCAATGGTTTTATTAATCGTTGTTTCTGGTAAAAGTCTAGGAATCATTAAAAAAACAAAGCAAAAGGTTAATTTAGTGATAGCATAAACGGTTTAACGACGCTATAAAATTTTTATGTAGACGTAATTTTAGAGTATTTAGAATAATAAAAATAGTCGCTTTTTCTGGTCAATTGTATAATTTTAAGTTAAAATTAGAATCCAAAATAGATATTAATAACACAGAAAATAATATGACGATTAATCCTTCCATAATTATGGTTATCTAATTGCCTTAGTTTTTTTTGGAATTCATTGTTTATTATTGGGATATTTAATGATCAAATCTGATGATTTTCCAAGATTTTTAGGGCTTTTATTGATTTTAGCCGGTGGTGGTTATCTCATGGATAGTATCGCTAATTTTCTATTACCAAATTATACAGAGATCACCTCTTGGTTTGTTATTATCTCAGCAGTAATTGCTGAATTTTTACTCTGCTTTTGGTTGTTATTTAAAGGAATTAAACTAAAAAAAATATTTAGATTTAGCAATGGTTTGGTAAATAATACGCTTAAAATTTTAAGCTTTTTTCTAGATACTGACACTGTAATCAATCTCTATAATTCATATACACATAAATGAGATAAATTTGAGATTGGCCGTCTAAAATGAATGATTTTAATGTATCTTGTCCCATTCCTGTCGATCAATATCCACAAGTTTTACTCGCTCATGGAGGAGGGGGAAAACTCATGCAGCAGTTACTGGAAAAAATGGTCTTTTCCACCTTTAAACCTCCTAAAGATGTTCCCCCTCATGATTCTGCTGTTCTTAACCTTCCTGGGTCTAAAATTGCCTTTACAACAGATTCTTATGTGATTCATCCTCTCTTTTTTCCTGGAGGAGATATTGGTAGTTTAGCCATCAATGGAACCGTTAATGACTTAGCCATGAGTGGCGCACGACCGCTTTATTTAAGTTTAGGATTTATTATCGAAGAAGGACTACCGATGGAAACTTTGTGGCGAGTGATTCAGTCCTTAAAAAAGGCAGCAGATACAGCGAAGATAAATGTCGTTACAGGGGACACAAAAGTTGTTGATCGCGGTAAAGGTGACGGTCTATTTATTAACACTGCGGGGGTAGGAATTATAGAACATAATCAAACTATTGCCCCGCAAATGGTTCAACCCGGAGATGCTATTTTAATTAGTGGAGATATTGGTCGTCACGGCATTTCTATTATGGCAGTTAGGGAAGGATTAGAACTAGAAACCACCATCGAAAGTGACTGCGCTCCTCTTCATCATCTTGTCTTAGAAATGCTCAATCAAGGAGTAGAAATTCACTGTTTAAGGGACTTAACCCGAGGGGGTTTAGCCAGTGCATTAAACGAAATTGCCTTAAGTGCAAGAGTAACCATCAATATCAAAGAAAAGGCTATTTCTGTAAGGGAAGATGTGCAAGGAGCCTGTGAAATTTTAGGGTTTGATCCCCTCTATGTTGCCAACGAGGGGAGATTTGTGGCTTTTATTCCCCAAAAGTCAGTCAATAAAGCCCTCGAAATTATGACCTCTTTTTCTCAAGACGCTTCTCTCATCGGTGAAGTGACTGGCCAGGGAACAGGAATGGGTTTAGTTACCCTAGAAAGTCAAATCGGTTCTCAGCGCATTGTGGATATGCTAAGCGGAGAACAACTACCCAGAATTTGTTAAGGGGTAGGACTCATTTTATAACGCTGAGAACGGGTATTTTGCGCTGCTTCCGTAGCAATTTCCGCCGCCAGGGTGGTCATGGGTGAAACGGATTTTGAAGCTTTCTGACGGCGATTTTGTGGGGTTGGAGTAGAAGACACTAAACTGTATGCTTTCCAGTCGCTTTCGAGACTCCACTCAGGATCATCGGTGATCAACAAAACCCCACCAGCAGGGATCGCTACCTCGTCCATAGCAGCCCAAATACAAAATTGAGTCCAGGGGGAACGCAACAAAAATACTTGTATTTGTTTACCGTCACAACTGCCGTCTGTATACCCTAGCAAATAGCGACCCTGCTTGATCATTGGCCGTAATTGAGGATATTTTTCTAACAACATGAAAATTCCATGATGGGCCATAAAGTTAATGATTACCAATTCAACAAAAGGAGGTGTTGAAGCGAAACTTAACAGCAACCTTAGCCATTAAGCATAGAAAGAGGTAACCACAAAAGTAAGTATCGTAGGTAACGAAATGAGGTTTTTTGGGGAAATGTCAGGTAACTTTGACAAAAATTCCCTATAAACAAACCACAAACTGTCCTCGTATCACAAAAATTAGTCCCTAAGATCAAATATAATAAAGTGTTGCAAAACTTCTTTGAGTTGTTAAGCATTAAAATATTATGAGTCTAAATCGTTCTACTTTTCATATTTCTCCTTTAATTCAGATTACGTTAATTAGTTTATATATTGCTTTAACGCTTCCTTTACCGTTTCTCGCTGAGGTAACTAACGCACCTATTCCTTCTCGTGTATTATGGATAGGAATTGTGTTAGGCTTACTAATTTTAGTAGGGGCTTTAAGTGAACGGGTGATTGTTGATGAAAGTGAAATTAAAGTGGTTTATCCTGTCTGGTTTTCTTCTTTTTTTCGCAAAGGATGGTCATTAAATTGGTCAGAGATTAAGGACTTAAAATTACGGACAACAGGACAAGGGGGTTTAGTCTATTATTTTATTAGTAAAAATTCTGATCAGGCTTATTTACTTCCCATGCGAATTGCTGGATTTTCCTACTTGGTCGAAATTGTTACTAATAAAACGGGGATTGATACCACGGATATTCGCCCTCTTTCTCAACCTTGGATGTATTTAATTTTATTGATTTGTACCTTCTTTTTATTATTAATGGATAGTTGGACAATTTGGACAGCAACGAGTATCTAATTATTTCAAGAAAAAGTTAGATTTTTTCTTAGTTATGCCGAGTTAACCTGAGTTCGGAATAAGCTAAAAGTTTAATAAAGTGGTTGACGAAAAAGATGATTTTTTGATGGAACATCCTTTGACTCCGAACTCAAGTTAATTTTATTTTTCAACTTGAACGCCTTTCCAAAAAGCCACATAACCCTTGATATTTTGTGCTTTTTCTTTAGGGATAGGATAATACCAAGCAGCGTCTTTATTTTCTTGTCCATCAACTTCAATGGTATAGTAACTTGCTTGTCCTTTCCAGAAACAAGTCGTATGGTTGTCACTCTCTTTAAAATACTGTTTATGAATGGAATCGGGGGGAAAATAGTAATTTCCTTCTACCATTTCACATTGATCACTCTCTGCTAAGATAACACCATTCCAAATTGCTTTTGCCATGCTTTATCTCTGAAACTTTACCAATATCTATTATGGAGGAAATGGGTTTTGTTGACAAGACTAAAAAACAGAATATTAACCCTAGTTAAAAAAATTCCCCCTGCATTTATTATCTGTAATAGCATTAGTTTATTTTTACTAATATTAGTCATACTTTATGCTTATAAATTTGAGCCATCAGTAGAAGGTTTATTTATCCCTCCTGCTACTCCTCCTTATCCAACAGGAGGGTTATTAACTCATACGTTTGAGATATTATGTTCCATTCCTCCAGTGGTATGCGGGTTTAGTTTTATCATTCTTAGACGGGTTAATCCTCACAATAGTAAGAATTTTTTCTTATTGGGTTCTACTTTTTTAACGGCTGGCTTTTTCTTAAATGAAATTTATCGTATTCACATTGTTTTACAATACTTTGATATTCCTAAATCAATGACCATTAAAGTGTACGGATTGATTTTATTACTTTATGTATTTTTATTTTGGAAAAAGATGAGAGAAACACCGTATGGTATTATTATTACGTCATTTTTATTGATTATCTTCGCAGTTTTAATAGATACATTTTATCAGTCTTTACCCATAAAATCTTTATTAATTGAAGGCATACCTAAGTTACTAGGTATGATCAATTTTACCCTTTATTTTTGTTTGGTTTGTTATCGGGAAATGATCAAGGTATTTGTAAGTAATCAGACAAATTTACGCATACCTGTGAGCAACGGAAACAGGAAATAATCAACAAAACTTTAGCTTTTGGTTTCTGATTTTTGAGGATTATCGAGGGTATCTGTAGCCGAATCTGACAGAGAATTATCCACTGGATCAGCCAGAGGAACTTCTTCAACCTCAGCTAACCGTTCAGCAGTCAGTTCTTTAGAAGTTTGACTCCCTCCTGAGAGACGTTTGAGCAATTGTGGACGCGGATCATGTAAAAGATAAGTAACTTCATCTCCCACTTGCCAATTCTGAGTGGCTTGAACCACCTGTAACGTACCTTTACGCTTGATTAAAAGGGGTAACACCTCTCCTTCCCGAATTAAAGCTTGAAAATGAGCTTGTTTAAAAGACAATCCAGGTTCCTGAAAATCCGTGATTCCTAACTTAAATTGCCCTTCGGTTAGGTATTGATTCCACATTTTAATCAATTGCTGATCCACAAACGCGGGACTGATTTTAGTATTACTGCTTTTACTACTTTTACTAGGGTTATTTTCTTGAGGCGCATTACTAGGAAAAATAGCAAAAACTCGAGGGGGTTTAAATTCTTCTGTGGCCCGTTGAGCTAACACTAAATTAACTTGACCATTGCTCGTTAAAGCCATAAACGTCCCCATTGATTCAATACCAGCTTCTTCCAAGACATCGGGATCGAGGGCGCTACTTTGGAAAACGGATAAACCCTCCGCTTCTGCTTGTTGACAAGCTTCCGGGTCTGTATCAATTAATACCACCGATTCTCCCCGTTGCTCAAACAATCGACCCATCAGCCGTCCCAAGGCATTACAGCCCACAATAACAGCCCCTGTGGCTTCTACTGCTGTAATCTTTAACCCCTTGGCCACCCAACGGGCCGATAAACCTTGAATAAACACGGTCATCATAATGGTTAGAAAGACCAACGCTTTAATGGAGTCTCCCCCATTAATCCCTTTTTGGGTCAGTAAAATCGCAAATAAAGAAGCCACAGAAGCCGAGACAATTCCCCGTGGAGCAATCCATCCTAAAAAGAATTTTTGTCGCCAATTCAGGTCACTATTGATGGTACAAAAGGCAACACTAATGGGTCGTACTAGCCACATTAAGGTGAGAACCGTTAAGACACTACCCCATCCCAAGGCAAAAATACTATCAATGGAAAGATCCGCCGCCAAAAGGATAAATAATACCGAGACGCATAAAACCGTTAATTGCCCTTTAAACCGCCTTAATAATCGTTCGTCAGGAATAGATGAAGCCCTTAACACAATTCCTGCCACTACCGTGGCCATTAACCCTGACTCACTACGACTGAGTTGGGCTAAGCCAAATAACCCCCAAACACCAGCTAAAACCACTAAGTTTCTCAAATCTTCTGAGAGAAATGGGGTATTTTTAAGAATAAAACCGAGTAAAGCCCCACTAATGCCGCCAATCATGGCACCAATAGCAAATCGCAACAGTAAGCCGCTAAAAATCTCTACAGGGGTGGCACTACTGTTTAAAATAGTATCGAGAACCACCACAGCTAAAATAGCGCCCACTGGGTCAATCAGAACCCCTTCGCTTTCGAGGAGGGTGGCAAGTTTACGATCTACTTCAACTTGTTTGAGCAGGGGACTAATGACGGTTGGACCAGTGACCACCACCAAGGCTGCATAGAGAAAGGCAATAGACCAAGGGAATTCGGCTAACCAATGGGCCGCCATCCCTCCTCCCACCAGAGTAATGAGGGTTCCAAAGGTGACTAAATTACGAAGACTACCTGAGACTCGTCCTAAGTCTCGTAATTCTAAGTTTAATCCCCCTTCAAACAGAATAATGGCTACGGATAAGGCGACTAATACTTCTAAGCCTACTCCTAAGTCGTGGGGATGAAGAAAATTAAGACCATCGGCTCCGAGTATAATACCGAACAGAAGCAGAAAGACAATGCTAGGAACCTTAAAAAATTCGGCAGTGACTTGCGCGCTGATACCGGCAAGAACAGCCATGACTATTTGCAAAGTGAGTTCAAAGGATGCTTCCATAGGCTTACTGACGGCAGACTACTTCTACAGAATGTGCTAGCAAATAACCTCCACAATAAGTGCTTGAACAACCTTACCGTATAAACGGTAAAAAATTTTTTATGCGACGAAAAACCCACTCGGCGCATCCAATTTGCCCTAACACCTCGCCCTGTAGGGCTTGGCTATACTTTAGTTTTTTCCGTGTCTTGAGGGTGTCTTCAGATTTGCCAGACAACGACAAATTAAGCACTCGCTTTTATTATAGACTTAGCCCTGATTGTATGGGTCAAACTTTGATCAATTATATTTGACCTTAGGTTAATTTATCAACTCAATTCCCTAACATAGTAAAAATAGTAACTTGACAGGATGGCTGGTCAGTTTCATTGTTAGTAACTTTATAGTAAAGAAAGTTACTAAGAAAATCGAACTAAAAATCTCGATTTTTAAAGGCTTCATTATTTTTTTAGTATTTTTCAAAAAAATATTTTTTATAATTAGAGTATAGCTTATTGTAAAAGTATCATAAGTTTTTAGAATAAATTATTGAAAGATGTTTAATTAAATAAGTTAATGCGTTATTAATTGGGGCTGAGAAAATTGACATCCTCACGCGCCCTGAAAGGGCGGTGATTCCTAAACCTCGCGATTTAGGTTTCTGTTTCATCCACCGTTGCATACCATAGCTAAAAACCATGTACTGTCTTACACAGAGTCCGCAGACTTTTATGCCATTTCAGAGATCCGATCCCGATAGCCCGTCGGTACGGTGTCAGCCAAAGCAAGACTGTACTTACCGCTTGGATATTTTACCTGCACAAGCTTTTCTGTACAGAACCCCTTATATCCAGTTTTCAAGGTGCAACACCGACTGCTTGGTTTTCGCATTTCGGTATATTCTTACTATACCACAACTAATGTAAAGCCGTCCTTAAAGGACGGGGTTTCAGACTCAATTTTTCGATGAATAAACTATTTTGGGGTGTTTTGATCGGTTTAACGAGTGTTTTTGCTAGTGTATCTCCTGTGATCATCGCCAAAGAAAATAAATCATCCATTACCTATTTTAGTCGTTCTCCGCGTCTGGTTAATGTGATGACAACTTATCGAGGTGCAAGGGTTGGTAGTCCACGGTATTACTATACGATTGATTTACCCAATGGAAGCGGTGAACCTTTAAAAACAATTACGATTAATAAGCGTCAAGGTTTTGAAGAAATTGACTATTATCCCCAAGAAACGATCGCTTTTCAAGGAACCCCTCATCATCAAGAAAACCCGTTAACCATTGAAGAAACCACCTGGGATCAAAAAACAGAAACCATAACCATTACTTTTAATCCGCCTGTGTCTCCAGGAACAAGATTTACCGTTGGATTAAAGGCCAAACAAAATCCAGATCATGGAGGCACTTATTTGTTTGGAGTTACAGTATTTCCCCCAGGAAATAATCCCAGAGAATTATATTTAGGAAGTGGACGTTTATACTTTGATGGCACTGATAGTGGAGATTATGATTAATTGACTTCTTGAACTACCCCAACGCAAGGCGATGGGGATTCTTTACACGATAAAGAATCGTCTTGGAGCGTCCAAAAGCCCCACTAATACCTCTCTCTTTTCAAAGAGATTGGCTTTACTTTTACGTCCAATGTTAGCAGAACCATTAATATCTGAGTTGACTAATTTTTCATCCTTAGTCCGATACAAACCTCTCTTAATTCTCTTTCCCGAAAATTCGTAGGTTT
>JASJDN010000182.1 GCA_030065205.1 Crocosphaera sp. | reverse complement strand
ATGAGAATAGTTAATCAGTGCTAATTTGGTTAGCGTAAAATTGACGCTAATTTCAACCCAAAACAAAAGACTTTTCTCGGTTTTTTCGTATCACTTAATAAAAGTGCGAAATGTGGGATAAGAAATTAATTGTTTATGCCATAACGGTCCAAAAGTTTGGTAGAAGTCATCTACATGGTAAAATAAAGCATCTATACTAAACATAGGAAGGAGTTACTGAATATTTGTCTTATTTTCAGCTTACTACTCCTCCCTTTCCTGATCCCGAACTCAGGTTACTTAGAAAATAAATTATTCTCGATCATGAGCGCACCAATAGTTACGCCGATCACCACGTGAACAAACACCATCAAAATTAGAAATATCTGGATCATTATTAAATGTGATATCTCTATTTCCACATAGATAGTCATCATCACCAACTTGATTTCCTATCCATCGTCCTCTAGGATTATATGCGGAGTCTAATGATGATCTGAGATAAAGATAACGAAGGTCACCGTATGTTGCTACTCTGCCTCTTCGATCTCGACAGAAAACATCTGCATTACCAGCAGTCGTTGCATTTAACACATTGGTGCTAATACATAATCTGGAACCAGCTGCGCGATATCCACTTCGACAAAAAGTTGTTGGGAAACCTACTCTCGCTGATGGAACTGATGGTTTTTCTAAGGATTTTTCTACCTCTAATCCCGCACCAGGATAATCTTGAGGATCAAGTGGATTAGTTCCCTCTATAGATTCAGTTAAATCAGGAAAACTATCTCCATCACTATCTAAAACTTCAATTCCTCTATCTGTATCAAAACTAGAGGAAAATTGACTAGACATCATATCTGATTCTACTTGAGCTAAGGCATTATTAGGTATTAACCAAAAACCTAATATCAACAAAAAACTCAACAAAATAGGGGTAATTCTTTTCATAACTAAATTTTCCTAAATTGGAAATACAAAGAAATTGTAACTTAAAGAAATTTACTTAGGTATAGAGCTTTGAAAAAAATTAATAAAATTACATTAAACTTTAAATTTTTTAATTTATAAAGTTTTTTAATTTATAAAGTTAAAAATAAATTAATAAGAAATTAGCGTTTGGTTAATAAGAGTTTGCTGAATAAAAGCGTAACCCTTATTATTAAAAGGTTACAACCATATTCGATGAAGAAAAAAGATCAGCTAGACCGGCTAAAAACCGCTAAAATTGGTAGAAACACCTCCCAGTTGTTGGGCTAAGACAAATGTTTTGATAATTTTGGGATTCAATTTTTTGCCAAGCCTCATCATAACAGGAAAAACCAATTTTAAATAGCGTGGATTAACCCTAATATGTTTGAAAATTGTTTAATTTGTACCGATTTTAAAGATGGCCTCTATCGTTTTGTGGACTTTGTTCCGAAGTTAGCCAATAATGGCCTGAAGCGGATTGTTTTTCTTCATAGTATTTCCGTCTGGCAAGATGAAAAAGTAGCCAGAGTAGACGAAGAAAAGATCGCTCAAGCTAAAAAACGTCTTAGCCCTGCCTTAGCGAACGTTCCTGAAGGGGTAGAAGTGAAAATTGAAGTGCTTTCTGGACCCGTTAAAGACTCTGTTTTACAACTGATTGAGACCTATGACATCGACGTTGTTTTCACTGGAATGCCTATTCGTAATGCCTTTGAAACCAAGATTTTTGGCAGTCATACCCTAGACTTAGCCCCTGCAACCCCTATTCCTTTATTGGTGTTTCGGCCCCAACTCATTTCTACTTACACTTATGAAGAGTTAAGTTTACGTAGCAACCATCTCTGGCGGTATTTATTGATTCCTTACAACGATGGGGACTCTGCTCAGTATCTCCTACAACAAATTAAAAAGATAGCGCAAAATCAACCCGATGGTTCTTTGAGTCAATGTTTATTATTATGGGTTATCGACGAAGGTGGCCGTTCTCAAGATTTAGCTGATTATCATCTGCAACAAGCACAAGAAAAACTCAATCAAGTTCAACAAGAACTTGAAACCCTGAATCTGACAGTGACCGCAGAAATACGGGAAGGGAACCCGTTGCAAGAAATTTTAGAGGCGGCCATCGATTATGATATTAGTGCGATCGCTACAGCCTGTCATTATCGTTCTAATTTCCTGGCTTGGACAGCCCCTAGTTTAGCCAATGATATTCTGAGTCATAGTTGGTTTCCTGTGTTATTTTTCTCCCCCGAAAAATAACTAAAAATTAGAGCCATTCCGAGAGGTGGTATAAGCGGCCTTAAGCTTATTCTCAATGGTGGGTTTCAGCTTTTCAAACTCCTGTTTTAACATTCGTTTGGTAATTTGAGGTTTACCCCCTCGCAACAGTTGACTTTTATCAGCCCAGTCCCGTAAATTTTCACATTGGTTAGGGGCAATAGTCGTGGTTAAAACGTGCTGACACGCTTTGCCTTTTTCCAAGGCAAAAAACAAAATCCAATAGGAACCCGACTCTCCCAATAAACGAGCAAACCGTTGACCCGATGAACTTTTGAGATCGAGATAACAGGGTAACCATCTCGGTCCATGTTCACGATGATAGAGGACAGTAATCCATAAAATCATCGGATGGGGACTGGTAATAAAGACAAATTGGTTATAACGAATACTCGAGAGGCGATTGGCAATATCTTCTTCATTGAGCATTACCCAAAGACTAGCAAAGTTGCCTTCTGGGGCGCGGATGATGTGGGGAAAAACGATTTTTTGTTGGGGTTTGTCTTCGGGCCAAGACATTTTTAAGCAGATATCATCCCCTTTCGGACAGGTTTTTCTGAAGGTGGACTTAGATGAGCGAGTGGACTTAGAAGACTGAGTGGACTTGGTAGACTTATCCAGCCCCTGTTTAGGGTCGGCCACTAAGGTTTCTTGTTGAGATTCTAGTTGACCCGGTTCTAGGGTGTCTAACTTCTTTAAAATGTCCGTTACCGTTTGGGGTCGTTGATCCGGTTCTTTGGCCATACATTGCAAAATCAAGCTTTCTAACTCCGACGGCAGACGGAGTTTGGCCGGGAAGGGTTTGGGTTTAGTATAATGATGAGCCTCATACCAACCCCCAAAGGAAGAATTTTCCGGAAAAATGGGCATTTCCCCCGTGATCATTTCGTACATCATCACCCCCAGACTATAGATATCGGAACGACTATCGAGTTCTTTCCCTTCAATTTGTTCTGGGGAACAATAGGCTAACGTTCCCATAAATGACTGGGTTTGAGCCTCTCCTGATTGAATGAGTTTAGCAATCCCAAAATCGAGCAGTTTGACTAACTCTCCTAAGGCCTGATCATGAATGACTAAAACGTTACTGGGTTTAATATCTCGGTGAATAATGGGACACATTTCCCCTTCAAACATGATCCCTTTGTGGGCGCATTCGAGACCAAAACAAATCTGTCGAGTGACCTTTAAAAATCTTGGCAAAGCTAGGGGTCTAAACTTGATGACTTCGCTGAGACTTTCCCCTTTGAGAAACTCCATGACATAAAAGGGAATTTCTTTTTCGTCTACCCCATAGTCTCGGACTCGCACAATATGATTGCTTTTTTCCCCTAATAACGCAGAAACCGTGGCCTCTCGTTCAAAGCGATCGCGCATTTTACTGTTGAGTAATGCCTGAGACAAGAATTTAACGGCGACGGTGACACCACCAAGCAGTTTATCTTCAGCACGATAGACTTGACCCATCGCACCACTACCAACGAGATCGATGAGTTGATAACGGTTAGCCAATAAGCGACGTTGATGAGTTTCTTTCATGGTAACTGGGGGATTCATAATGGTTCATTAATAGGGAGAAAAAATTAGGGGTTAGGGACTAGGGGACTTGAGGTTAACAAGAAAAATCATAATTGACGTTCAAAAATCGCTTCCATGGTGCTAGTGAGGTAATGGCCCGCCAGCAACCCGCCAGAAAAATGATAGGTATTATTATTCAGACGATAAAAGGTTTCAAAGCCACTGCGTCGCTGGCGATCGCTGAGTACCCAATACCGTTGAATAATCGAGTCTGGGCCGATCCACCCTTCTCCTTCTACTTTGCCTAAGACACTTTGTTGAAGAACATAGGTATATTCTCGTTCTTCTCCATTGAGTCGTCCCCGATATTGAAAGGCAATTTCAGGGCGATCGCTTCGGGGAAACACCAATTTGGTGACCATGGTGAACCAATTATCATTACTCCAAGCCACGATGCTTTTTCCCTTAACCGGTAGGGGCATTTCATTGCGTTCGAGCCAATTTCCTTCAATTGTCCAGCGTCCGGCTTCCATTAAAAAACTATGAGCCAAGATACCACTCCTTAATCTCTTTAAACGATGGTGATCAAATTTGAGATCCTAGGTGGGACAAGGTAGAGTTCAAGTCAAAAATTTAGGAAAAGGCCACTTGTCCACTAACTCATCTTTGAGGAATGGTTTGACTTCCCTTTTAATACTCTGACTCCTATCACTCTTAGGTTTCTCTACTTTAGATTTCCCTAACTTTACAAAAAACTAACAGGACTTTATATTTTTTAGCTGTCCGCCGCAAAAAGCCCGACGCTGAATTTGACCCGTAAAAGGGACTCACCCAAATCAGCGTCGGATGAATTGCGGACAGGGTATTTGACACAAACCAGTTGCTTTGTGCTAAGATAGTTTATAGTAAACGCCGTTCGCTCTTAAAAATGTTAAAGGCAGTTAAATTACGGTTATATCCCAACAAAGAACAACAGCAACACCTAGAGCAAAGCTTTGGTAATTGCCGTTGGCTTTGGAATTATTGCCTTAATTTGATGAATCAAACATATTTGGATACAGGAAAGGGTTTATCAGGGTATGAGGTCAAAAAGTTAATCCCTCAACTCAAAAAAGAACATGAATGGTTATCTCTAGCTTACTCTTCTTGCTTACAGCAAGTGTGTTTGAATCTAGGTGTAGCCTTTAATAACTTTTTTGAGAAACGGGCTAAATATCCGAGATTTAAGTCAAAACACCGTAAGCAATCGATTCAATATCCTCAAAATATTAAGGTCTTTGATGATTACTTACAAATCCCAAAAATAGGAGAGGTTAAAGCAGTTATTCATCGTCCGATTGAGGGAAAGATTAAAACCGTTACCGTCTCAAAAAATTGTTCAGGACAATACTTTGCCTCTGTATTACTTGAGGATGGTAAGGAAAAACCTAAGCCCAGTACAGAGGGAAAAAGTGTAGGAATTGATATAGGCTTAACCCATTTTGCTATTACCAGTGATGGAAGTAAGTATGCCAATCCTAGATTTTTAACCCAACATGAAAAGAATTTAAAACGGAAACAACAGCAACTTTCAAGAAAGCAAGAGGGGTCTAATAACCGCAATAAAGCGAGAAAGAAAGTAGCTAGAGTTTACCGTAAAATAACGAACTGTCGTGAGGATTTTCTCCATAAACTAAGTCGTAGATTAGTTGACGAAAACCAAGTCATTATCGTGGAAAATCTAGCGGTTAAAAACATGATGCAAAATCATAAACTAGCCAAAGCCATTCATCAAGTAGGTTGGGGAATGTTTATGACGATGCTTAAATATAAGGCAGAGCAAGAAGGAAAAGTTTATCAAGAAGTTGATAGATTTTTTCCCAGTTCTAAAACTTGTCATGTTTGTTTAAATCAAGTGGGAAGTTTACCCCTTGATGTCAGAAAGTGGACTTGTGAAAACTGCCAGACAACCCATGACAGGGACGTTAATGCCTCAATTAATATCAGAAACGAGGGACTACGAATTATTGCCTCTGGGACAGGGGATAAAGCTTATCGCCCAGATGTAAGACGGAGTAGAGGAGGACGCAAGAAATCCACTGTTCCGCTATCTGTTGGGTAAGAAGCTTACGCTGTACCGATAGGTCAGCGTAGGTAGTTCACTTA
>JASJDN010000081.1 GCA_030065205.1 Crocosphaera sp. | reverse complement strand
AATCGTTTAGGATATGTAGATATTTCTGATAGCGATGGAGGAGATCCTAATTTAATTAATGTCACAGTAATTGATGGAGAAGTTTATAATGATTTGAATTTTACCGATGAATTACAAGGTAGAATAAGTGGTCAGGTTTTACAAGATATTGATCAAGATAATCTTGGAGATACGGGGATTATTAATGTCACGGTAGAATTATTAAATGCTTCAGGAGAAGTGGTTTCTACTGATTTTACAAATACCAGTGGTTATTATAATTTTAATAATATCGAAGCAGGAAACTATCAAGTCCGACAAATAAATCGTTTAGGTTATCTTGATGTATCCGATAGCGATGGAGGCGATCCTAATTTAATTGATGTTACTGTTATTGATGGAGAAGTTTATCGCGATCTGAACTTTATTGATGAATTTGGGATTATTAGTGGTCAAGTTTTACAAGATATAAACCAAGATGATATCGGGGATATTAGTATTAACAATGTTTTGATTGAATTAGTTAATACCAATGGAGAAGTTATTGCGACTGATTTTACGAATAGCAGTGGTTTGTACAATTTTAATAATATCGAAGCAGGAAATTATCAAATCAGACAAACAAATCGTCCAGGTTTTGTAGATGTATCCGATAGTGATGGAGGCGATCCTAATCTTATTAACCTAACAGTCGTTGATGGTGCTATTTATACTAATCTCAATTTTACTGATAGATTAGACGTTAATAATAATCCTCCCCAAGCAGTGGGTGATGAAGGAATCACTGGTTACCAACAAACCATTCCCATCTATGTATTAAGTAACGATCGCGACCCTGATAATGATCCCCTAGACATTAGCGCATTTGACCCCATTTCTTCAGCAGGAGGAACCATCACCCTAGACGATAATGGAACCCCCAACGATACCACCGATGATTATTTAAGTTATACCGCACCAACGGATAACAGTGGTTCCAGTCCCTTTATTTACGATACCTTTACCTATACCATCAGCGATGGTAATGATACCTCTAGCGCAACCGTTAACGTCCGTGTGGGTGGAATCATTGGGACACCAGGAGACGATTTGTTGATGGGAGGAGACGACGACGACGTTGTTCAAGGACTTGACGGAAATGATACCCTTGGGGGTGGAAAAGGGAATAATGTCCTCGATGGAGGAGAAGGGGATGATGTCTATAAAATTAATGGCATGGGAAATCAATGGATTCAAGATCCTGGTGGAATCGATACCCTAGACGCATCCGGCGGACAACATCCCTGTCCCATTGATTTAACCCCCGGTGGAACCACCTCCCACAGTGGGCCTAGTCCCAACAATGGACGAGTGACATTAGGGGGGTTAGGAAACTCCGAACAACCGGATATTCTCTTTATCATCGACGTTTCCGAAAGTACCGAAGAACCCTTCCAAGGAACCCCGGTCAGCGATCGCAACGAAGACGGCCAAGCTAATACCATTCTCGATTCTGAAATTGCTGGATTGAGTGCCATTAATCAACAGTTGATTCGTTTAGGGGTTGAAGCAGATTTAGGATTGATTAAATTTAAACATGAAGCTGAACAAGTGGGGCCGGTGGTGCAACCTGAAACCGATGACGATAATAATGGCACCCCCGATATTGAAGATCGCCTCAAATCATTAGATAGCCGTAATCGTACCAATTATGAAGCAGCCCTACAACAAGCGATCGCCTTCTTCAACAGTTCCAACACCGCACCAGGAGACGGTCACTTAATTTTCCTCTCTGATGGGTTTCCCAATACGGGTGGGTCATTTGATGACGAAGTTGCCACTTTATTAGGCTTAGGAGTCGATTTACGGGCGTTTGGGGTAGGAAATGGAGCATCCCTCCAACAATTACAAATCATCGATCCTAACGCCACCATCTTCACCAGTAACGATGAATTATTATTGCGAACCAATGTTTTAGCCAGTCCCACCATTATCGAAAATGCGATCGGCACTGCTTTTGGGGAGACCATTATCGGTAATGACTATGATAATGTCTTAACTGGAGGAGGGGGAGCCGATACCATTGAAGGAGGGTTAGGCAACGACACCTATGTTTTTGACCCTGCAACCGCCGCCGGCAGTCGTATTCAAGATGTTGATGGGATGGATACTCTTAACCTCATGGGTGCAACCCTTACCTTAGATGAACTTGCCGCAGGAACCATCGGACTCGACCGTTTTGGTAGCAGTTTACTGATTGATATTAGTCAAGATGGTGTGGGTAATGCTACTGATGACCTAACCATTGTTGATTTCTTTGCTGGGTCCGGAACCTCAGCCGGAGTCGGTTTCGTAGAAACTATCCATAACCTTGATGGCAACGATATTCTCAATTGGTTTGCAACCGCTCCCAATATCATTACAGGAGACAATCTCACTCTCGGCGAAGCTGATACCATTACCCTCGATCATAATCTGCAAACCATTACGTTAGATAACCTCTACCATAACCCTGTCATTTTTGCCCCCTCTGTCTCCTTCAACGGGAATCAACTGGCTACCCCTCGCATTACCAATGTTACCAATAATAGCTTCGACATTTATCTCCAAGAACCCAGTAACGAAGATGGTTCCCATATCCTTGAAGACTTGAGTTATTTTGTCTTTGAAGCCGGAACCTATCAACTGACTGATGGAACGTTAGTCGAAGTAGGAACCTTAAACACCGATGCAACAGCTAACCTGGCCAACCAAAGCTTAACCCCTTGGCAAACCATTGACTTTGACATCGACTTTGCTGATACCCCTGTCATCTTCAGTCAAGTGCAAACGGATAACGAAAGCGACTTAGTGCGAACCCGTCAACAAAACGCCACTGCTAACGGGTTTGAGGTGGTGATGGAAGAAGACGAAATTAAAGGACGCAACGCCGAAACCCATCTCGCTGAAACCATCGGTTATGTGGCCATTGCCTCCGGTTCCGGTAATAGTAATGGAGTAACATTTCAAGCCGGTAGTACAGGGAACAATGTCACCCATAACATATCTAACATTAATTTTGGGGGTGAATTTAGTAATATTCCCCATTTCTTAGCTAATATTGCTAGTTATGATGGACCAGATCCCTCTGCCCTACGGTTCCAAAATCTCACTTCTAATGGGGTTGAGGTAACCGTACAAGAGGATATCACCTTTGATCAAGAAACCAACCATACAACGGAAGTGGTCAATTATTTAGCAGTTGATGGGGATAATGGGTTACAAGGAACCGCTTATGACCCCTTGACCGGCAATCGCGCTATTATCGGCACAGACAGTAACGATTATCTGTTAGGATTGGCTACAAATGATACTCGTATTGGTAAAGGTGGCCAAGATATCTTTGTCCTAGACAGCAATCAAGGAACCGATACGATCGCTGATTTTGAATTAGGGGTTGATCAAATTGGGTTAAGGGATGGGTTAACATACGGTTCCCTCAGCTTAACTAATGTGGGTAATGATACCTCTGTGATGTTCAATAACAACGAATTAGCTATTATTAAAGGGGTTCAATCTATTGATTTAACCAGTAATGATTTTGTTGAAGTGATGATCTAAGTCTTAGAGACCGTTCCTAAAGAAATAATAACAACAAATTTTGTAAGGTGGGCAAGGTTTTCAAGGGTCAAGTTAGTTTAAATCAGTCTTTGACTTGCCCACCCTACCGTCTTAAGATTCTATCTATAAACAGTCTCTTAAATGTTTGTCTGAGTTGCTATGAGAACAGAGGAACGTTCAGGTAAAAGATGACCATCTTCTAATTCTAGAATGCGATCAGCTACGTCTAAAATACGATTGTCGTGGGTAACAATTAAAATAGTACACCCTTGTTCTTTGGCCAATTTTTGCATAATATTAACCACATCATGACCTGATTGACTATCAAGAGATGCGGTTGGTTCATCGGCCAAAACCATCTTCGGATGACTGACCAACGCACGGGCGATCGCAACTCTTTGTTTTTGTCCACCAGAAAGCTTTTGAGGATAATAATTGATTCTTTCTCCTAACCCTACTGCTTCTAATATTTCTTCGGTTTTTTGTTTAATTTCTTCCCGAGAATATTGAGGATGTAATTCTAAAGACATGGCTACATTTTGTCTTGCGGTTAAACATTCTAACAGGTTATGAGACTGGAAAATATAACCGATATTCCGTCTAATTTTAACCAATTGAGTTTTTTTTGCCCCCACTAACTCTTGTCCTAACACTTTAAGACTTCCTGTTTGTGGGGATCTTAACCCTCCCATTAAAGTTAATAAGGTGGTTTTCCCAGAACCCGAAGGACCTTTTAAAATAACCACTTCCCCTGATTTTAAGGTCAAATTAATATCAAAAAGGATCTGTTTTCTTAACTCACCTTTTCCAAAATAATGATTAAGTCCTTGAATATCAATTACAATATTACTATTCATAATTTATTACCTATTACTCTTATTTAAAAGATATCAGCCGGATCAGCAGCGCGTAATTTACCCACAGCAATAACCCCAGAAATACAGCACATCAAAATCGTTAAAATCAAAACAGTAATGGCTCTTGATGTTACCATCATAATTGGCAAACCCGTAGCTTTAGCTGCATTATAATACATCAACATCGAAAAAGAAACACCAGGAATAAACCCAATCATACCTAAGATAATTGCTTCTTGAAATACCAATGTTAATAGATAAAAATCTGTATATCCCATTGCTTTTAAGGTAGCATATTCAGGTAAATGATCAGCGACATCCGTATACAAAATCTGATAAACGATCACGGTTCCTACCACAAAACCCATAATCGTTCCTAGGGTAAAAATAAACCCGATCGCTGTTCTAGTTCTCCAGAACTTTTTCTCATGTTGAATAAACTCTTCTTTAGAATAAAAACTAATATCTTCATAATTAAAATTCTGTCTCAAAAACTCAAGATTTTTATCTAAGTTAGCATCTGATGTTAATTTAATCACCCCAATATCAATCAACCCTTTTTTTCTGTCGGGGAATAAGCGCAAAAAGTTAACATCGCTGGTAATAATTGTCCCATCTGCACCAAAAGAAGTCCCTACCGAAAACAGTCCTCCAACTCTTATTTTTCGGTTTCCCACTTCTGTTTTTACTGTTTTTCCTGACTCAAAAAACTCAGGAATAGGACCAAATTCTTTTCGACTCAACCGATCATATAAAACCACATCTTGTTGTTTGGTAACTGAGATATTTTCTTGCACTTCAGGCAACATAATAACATTTTGATCGGGGTTTAACCCAACGTTTAAAATGTTTCTCGTTTTTCTGGCGATGGGATTTTTCCAAGTAGAAACTCCGATATAAACAGGGGTCACACTTTCTATTTGATCCACCCCTAATGTTTCATATAATCTTCGTTGAGAAAAGCTTCTAATTCCTGTCAATGTATCCGTCTTAGAATTGAGCATAAAAATATCCCCATCTAAACTTTGATGCAGTTTAACCGAACTATCAAACAAAGCGTCCCTAAACCCTAACTGCATAAACATCAAAACATCGGCAAACGTAATTCCTGCTAATGCGACTAATAAACGGGTTTTTTCGTGGGTTAATTGTAACCAAGCTAACGGAGTTTTCATAATCTTTATAATTGAATTTCTGTAATGACTTTTGCGTAAGTGAGTCCGGAAACTTTAGCGGATGATTCTGAGGTCAATAAAATATCTACTTCTACCACCCGCACATCAACATCAGCCGCAGGATCAGTATCTAAAACGTCTTTTTTGCCAATTTGTAAGCCAATTTTAGCCACCGTTCCTTCTAAGGTTCCAGCAAAGCTATTATTATCACTTTTAATAATAGCTTTTTGTCCTATTTTTACTTTATCAATTTCGCTTTCATAAACTTCAGCAACCACCATCATTTGACTGGTTTTCCCCAGTTCTAAAATACCATTATTATCATCCACTTTTTCCCCTGGATACGTATGAATTTTTAAGACTTGACCCTCTAAAGGAGACTTAATATAAGCTAAGTCGAGATCCGTTTGCTTTTCTGCTAATTGAGCCATCGCCCTATCCAGTTCAGCTTGAGCTTTTTGAA
This sequence comes from Crocosphaera sp., assembly GCA_030065205.1. Taxonomy (GTDB): domain Bacteria; phylum Cyanobacteriota; class Cyanobacteriia; order Cyanobacteriales; family Microcystaceae; genus Crocosphaera. The sequence goes on along the minus strand of JASJDN010000081.1, from coordinate 19,070 downwards.
CATCAACCGGACGAACTTCTGCAATGCGATTTAAGTTAGCTTTTGCTGCAATAATTTGTTGGTTTAAACTATTAATCTCTTTACGAGATTGTGATCTTTCTGCTGCAATTTGTTCTTGTAATGTATTGATGGTTTTATTCAATCTTTCTTGCGCTTCAATTAAACTTTCTCTTGCTTGAGCTAATTCTAATTGACGTTGATCTAATTCTGATTGAGCAATGACTCCCTCTGTTGCTAATTTTTCATATCGCTGATACTCTCTTTGAGCATCTTTTAACTCAGCTTTCAACCGTCCAAGGGTAGCGGTTTGTTGCCGTTTTTCTCCCGCTAATTCCATCTCCAACCTCGCGATCGTTGCTTGGTTGGTTGCGGTTTCCCCCTGTAATTCTGCTTCTAATTGTTGAATTGTGGCTTCTTGTGCCTCAATTTCCCCTAGTTTTGCCCCTGCTTTCACAATTTCTAGGTTGGCTTGAGCAACGTTGACCTCTTCTTGCGCTGCTTTGAACGCAGCCCTTTTACTGTCTATATTATCTAAAATGGCGAGGGTTTGTCCGACTTTGACCTGATCCCCTTCTTGGACTAATAATTGCTGCAGTTTCGCCCCTCCTTGGGTGGGTGGTGGGGCTAAATTAATCACCTCTCCTAAGGGTTCTAGTCGTCCTAAGGCTGAAATCCCTTGGACTTCAGGCTGTTTAATCGATGTGTTGACTTCAGACTGCTCCGAATCAGGAGGACTACTATTCAAGACGTAAAAGGTTGTTACTCCCATCAAAGCAACCCCCAGGATAGAAGTCGCGATTACCCAAGGTTTCCCCTTCTTAGACAGGAGGGTTTTTTTGAACTCCATTGCTTGTCCCATCACGTTTTACCACACTCAGAGAAAAATCAGACTAGACTGTACAGTTTGATTATAAGGTTTTTAACCCCCTCCTGGCGAGAAATCCCCGATTGAGGAACGAAAATCGAGGGGGTGCTACGCAGAGCCTTCGGCAAGAGAGCCAGGGCAGAAGTCTTGTGATAGACTAGAAGTGGTCGTAAGGTATGAACCATTATTGAGCCAGACTTGGAATGTATCCATCCAAGATGAGAGTGAAAGGTAGTCATTGACGGAACCTCCAGAGCTTGGGAAATGCGAGAAAAATTGAATGAATCGGATAAAGTACCCAGGGACTCTGGGAAACGAAAACGCCTGATTAGTCGTTCTGTCGGGGAACCAACAGTGGAAGATGTTGTCATCGTTTGTACCAATGTGTTCTAGATAAGTGGCGAAAACTCCCATAAGCGAGAATAACCAGGAATGCCCTATCGTGAGTTAGGGAAGCCCCGTACAAAGCGTAGCGGCGTGCGTGGGAGGATGTCACCTAAAATAAACTAGGGGTCAACAACCGTTAACCCCCAATCAATGAATTGTCTTCTTATTCTATCGTCCAGGAATACCCACATACCAGAAATAGGTAGCCATAGGAATCACTGTCGCTAGAACCATTAACACCACTACCCAAATCGTTGCACTGGTATCGTCCGTATCTTCTGCACTGGTAAAGGTACTTTCAATGTTCAGTTCTTGCACTTCAGGGGGTCCGGGATCGGGGTTTCCGGATAAAACCGCCACTAGGCGATCGCCAGCTTCGAGAAAGGCTTCATTATACTTACCCCCTTGACGTAAAGGAACGGCAACGGTTTCTTTCACCACACTGGTTGCGATCTCATCGGTTAACAAGGACTCCGTATCTTCTCCTTGACGAAGAGCCGTTTTATTGGTGAAGGTATCGACCACCAGAATCACTTGGTTAGCCTGTTCATCGGGAGTCGGATACCATTTACTGAAAATATCATCGGCCAACCCTTCCATAGTGACACCGTAATCTAAACGACGAACGGCAATCAATCGAACTTCGGTCCCGGTTTTGTCCGCTAACTTCTTGAATTGCCCATTTAAGCGGTTTTCGTTCGCAAAACTAATGGCATCGGCTTGATCAACCACCCAAGTATCCGCTCCTGAACTTAACACGGGTAAATCGTAAACCCCTGTGGCAGCGGCCGGAGCAATCGCGGTACTAAAAGCGATCGCCAAACAGAGAATAAGTCCTATGACATATTTTATAGGTTTCATAGCAAATCGTTGAATGAAAATAATAGCTGAATTGTCAACTATTTTCACATACAAAGGCGTAGCAGCAAAATCTTAGTACAACTGAGTTCATTCAATCCATTCAGGAACACGAACCTGAATATTACCTTCAGGAGTGGCATAAATCTCGCCCCCTAAAGCTTGAATTTCTCCTAACGCTCGCTGGACGGTTTCTTGATTAGTCGCACTGTTTAAAATCTGCGCCCAAGCTCCAATTTGAGCCTTTCGACTGTCAGGGTTTTCTTCTAAAAATTTAACCGTTTGTCGCCTTCGCTGAGCAACTCCCTTACTGCCATAGCTATCATCTTCAGGATAAGTATCGGCCCACTTGGCAGCCATTGTATTTGAGTGTTTTGCTGCCTCGACATCCCCTAAAAATAATAATTCATCAACCCCTTTATAAATCCATAAATAATAGGGCGGATAGACAGGAGAAATCACTTTACTGGGGGTTTTTTCCAAACTTTTTTCTAATAATTGAACACTGGTTTGAGGCAACCCTGCAAAAAGAGAAGTCGATACCGCTAATTTTAAATTAGCATCCACAAAGCGGGGGTCATTGTCTACCACTAATTGGAAATAGTCGGGACTTAAGGGATATCCGGTTTGTTTACGAGCATCCCCATCGCCAAAATATTGAATAAATCTCAAGTAAAACCAATCAGCGAGTAAGTTACCATACCCTAAACTGGGCAACCCTTTGTAAACATTTAATTGGATTTTTTCTAATTGTTGTTGTTTTTGGTACTCCTGGAGGGTTAATGATTCTTCTTGAGGATTAATGAGAGATTTTTGTAGCCAAATTACCCCAGTTAAGCTGAGGGCAATAATAGCTATTGTTCCTATCATTTTTCCTAACTGTTGTCGTGGTAATACGCTATTCATCGATGAGTCAATCTGTTATTTTGTTGAGGTCATATCATTTCTATTATTCCCTTAAGACGTTACGTTGTGATCACCCCTCAATATTTTGTTATTTTTTGACTGGTAGGTTACCGAACATTAATGTAGGGTGGGCAAATCAGACATTTATCTAGACTACCCGTAAAACAGACAACTTTGCCCACCTTACCGTCTTAAAATTGTGTTGATTAACAGTCTCTAATTACTACCACTTCCTAATATAAAAAGACTAATTAAGGTGCCACTATTCCACAGACTATGTAAAAGCATGGATGAGAGAAGATTACGGGACTTTGTATAGACAATTCCCAAAACAATTCCTAAAACTGTTAAGGGAAGAACCTCGGAAAGATTAAGGTGAGCAACCGCAAAGATTAAACTACTAATTCCAATCGCTCCCCATACGGGAACATATCGAGTTAAAGAGGGTAATAAAAAGCCGCGAAACATGATTTCTTCGTAAAAAGGGGCAGCAAGGGCAGCAGTAAAGTAAAAAATGGCTAAAACCACTATGTCTTGTCCTTCCAATGCTAAGGAAAGTAAGGGGTTACTTCCCCCTTGTCCATTCCAAATATTTTGGTTAATTAATGAAATAATGACTACTAAAGGTAAAGCAACTAAATAACCGCCAAGTCCCCAAACTATCCAGTTACTTAACCAATTAAAGTTAAACCAATCTTTAGGTAAAGGAAAAAAGGATTTAATAGATAAGTAAAGAATGCCTATTCCTCCTATAGACATGGTGACATAACTAGCTAAAACATAAAAAGCTTTTCCTCGCAAGCTCAATTCAGTTAAGTTAATATTGAGAAAACTGACTAAAATGGGCAAAATAATTTGGCCAAAAAACAAAAAACCAACCACTAAAACTTGCCAAGGAATTTCTATTGTCCAGGGGGTTTGCCACTTAAATTTTTCATCTATGGCTAAAAGAGATGATTCTTTTTTAACTGCTAATTGAATTAGGGAAAAGACAATAATAATGATTCCTATTAATCCTCCTAATACGGGAATAATGGCAACAATCGTTAATTTGATAATCGCTTGTTTAGCAGTTTTTTGTTGTTGTTCTTGTAACTGAATTAAATCATCTTTTCGATCTTGAATTTGATAAAGTTGGTTAAGAGAATAATAACGAAACCATCCCCTTAATTCCTCTTTAATTATTGATTCTGATTCTGCTAAAATCGAATTGTTATTATTCCATAAATGACTGATAACATAGGCTGTTTCCTTCAGAGAAGGAGAAAAAGACGATTGTTCTATGGTATTGAGGGTTTCTAATCCTTGAGTTTGGTTTCCTTTGGCAATTTCTAACAATCCTATTTTGATGTTTATTTTTTCAATTTGTTCTTTCTGTTTATTGATTTCTATTTGTAATTTTTCCTGTTCGTTAGTACCTGAAAAAATGGGAATAGAATTAATTGTGCTATCTTTTTCTTGTATTAAACTGGCTTGTTCATCGAGAATTTTTAAATTATCGGCTAACTGATTGAGATTCTTTTCAGAAAGTTGAAGTGCTTGTTGGTATTGTTTTAAAGCAGCTTCGTAGGGGTTTTTTCCCAAGACAGATTCACGAATCTTATCAAAATTACTAATATTATCTGCTGAAAATTCTGATGCTTGTAGCACTAAATTAGTTTGGTAAAGTTGCAAATTTGATTGGACTTGGGGTTGATTAATACTACCAATAAGTGATAAAAGAACTGGGATTAGTGAAATAATAGTTAAAACAATTAAGATTACTCTTTTAATGGTCATTCAACTCTCTCTAACTATTTTGACTGTTGATGCTCAGTAGAAACCAAAATAAATCCATTGATCTCTCCTAGTATTTTAACATTACTTAACTTTAAATTGTCAAAAGTTTCTTGATCTAATAATAAATAAGATGGGGTTGCCGCACGTTTTTCTAATGTGATATTATCCTCAGCAAGTATCTGGCGATCGCTATAAAAGTCTAAACTGGGGCGACTATAATCAAATGAGGTATAAATAAGGGTTGCTGGTGGTGTATTTTCTTTAATTAGCCTAGCAATCGGTTTAACGTCAAATGCTTCATTTAGTTCCCATATCCAGGAATTTGATATAACAAACAACAATACACTACTATATAAACCAATCATAAGAATTTCAACAAAACTAGAAGACTTTTGTTTGAGTTTTTTGCTAGTTAGTAGAAAGGTGATAAACAGAATACAGCACATAATCATGAGTATTATTTCTCGAGTTTCTTGCCATAAATAAATACCGCCAGCTACTGTGATTATACTTAAACCAAAGAAACTAAACACTAATAATTTAGAATAAAGTTTCTTTACCCGATATAAACAACTTAAATAATAGCCTACAGCTAACGCAAAGAAGGGATAAATTGGCATAATATACCAAGGAAGTTTAGTTCCCATAATGGTAATGATTCCTAAAAAAAGGAAAAAACCAGTTAAGACTAATTTTCCCCAACTTTTTTGTCGTTTTTTCCAGGCTAAAAATAAGCCACTCGGCAAAAATAGTAGCCAAGGTAAACTATATTTAATTAATTCTAGAATATAATACCAAGATGAACCACTGTTTCCTTCAACTGCAGTGGATAGACGGTCAAAATTTTGTTGTAAAAAATGAACTTGGATAAATTGTTCTCCGTAATAATTAATTTGTAAATAATACCAACTAATTACAGGTAAAAATCCTAGAAATAAACCTATCCATAATTTATAATCTTTAATGAGACTGTGATGCCTTTTTTGAGAAGGAATGAAAATAGTTTTTAATAAACCATTCAATATCCATTGTAAACCTAATGTTTCTAAGATTTTAACAAACCAATTGACTAAAGTATTTTTTTCCCTATCCCAAAGAATATAAATTCCTAAAATTCCCCCCAAAGCTAAGGCTAGAATACCTTTACTTAGGGCAATTAATCCGATTCCAACACCAAACCCAATTGCCCAGAAAGGTTGTTTTTTCGACTTGACTAAAGAGAAAATAGAAAAGATAAAAAAGGTGTTAATCATCCCATCTATCATGGCTAAACGTCCATGACGTACCATCGGTATTAACGTTAAATAAACTAAACTACTAAGAATAGCAGGTGATTGTTGATTAAAAAGATTTTTTCCTACTAAATATAGCAAAGGAACGCCAAACGCTGTTAATAAAGCACAAGGAAAACGGGTAGTAAATTCATTAATACCCCATAGATTGTAACTAAGATTAATTAACCAAATAATTAAAGGAGGTTTAAGTAAAAAAGGCTGATCTGCATAGGTTAAATAAAGCCAGTCTCCCGACTGAAACATATCTTGTGCTACCGTAGCATAGTATCCTTCATCCCAGTCTCTTAAGGGAAGATTTCCTAAATTAATAAGCCATAAAAACAGGGCAAATATTAACAGCAATAAAAATACTATAATCTCATTTTTTGCTTTTGTTTTAAGCATATCAGTTAATTTAACTTAGAGGATGATTTTACTAAATAGAGATAATATTTTTCATTGTAGATAAAAGAATTAGTGAATTTTTCTATAAATTCAATCTTTAAATTATGGGACTGCCCTGTAAAATTCCGATTCATAATTAATAAAATATTTTTATTTTCTTGAGTCATGACTTGACTAATTTGTTTAACGATATCAGCATCACTAACCACCTTTCGCTTATTATTGAAAAGGACATAACTTCCAAATTTTTTACTTTCAGGATAGTATATTTTCTGATTAAGATAACCACTGATAGGAGCAATTGTAAAATCTTCACTACCCATAATAAAATAGTCTGAAAATTCATTCTTTTGTATAAATTCTGCGGTCACCTTACTACTAGAATAAGGAGTGATTAAGTCACGGCTAAAGGCCACAATTCCAGCAATAACTTGTAACCAGAGAATAATTAATAAAAAAGACTTTTTATGATAAGTCACAAAGTTGCTACAATTTAAAACAAGTTTTGATAATTGACTAGAAATATTATCTAAGCACTTAATAATTAGTGGAGAATTATCATAATAGCTACTTATCCATAAAGCACAAATCAAGATAATATATAAATGTCCATAGTGTCTTTGAGAACCTAAAAATTTAGCATAAGTGAAAGCAAGAATTTCTGAACTGCCCAGTAAATAAAACAATAAAGCCAGAGGTTTTTTAATTAAAATTAATATACAAAAACCGAATAAAGCAACGGAGAAAAATGAAAAAACAAACAAATCTATCGGTTTAGAATCACTGGGAATAATCACTAAAATATAACTCCGCCAAACCCTTGTAATTGTTTGAGTTAAGCGGTTAAAATCAAACTCAAAAAACCATTGACTAGCTCCTCCTTGTAAGGTACTATCAATAGGTGGAAGTAACATTGAAATTGACAGAATTATTCCAATTATAATAATAATTACACTGGTCGTCAGATCATACTTATTTGCTTTGGTTTGATACTGAAAATAACCTTTAAAAATGTATTCAATGCCTAGAGTCAACCCTAATGCTAATGAGAGCAGTAAACAATAAGCATTGGTATTGGCCATTATAGCTAAAATACAGCCTAAAGGAAGATAAGAATTATAGCGAGTTTTAAAACAGGTGCAAAAAAGAAAAATGGATAAAACACCAATGCTATAATTACGACTAATAAGAGAATATTCATACAAAGGTAAATAACCAAACGTAAATAAAGCTTTTTGGGTTTTTGTAAAAGGAGAAAAAAGAATAAGGATAGAAATTGTAGTAACAGCAATTAACCAATGAAAAATTTGCATAGCTATTGGATTAGCTGTTATTTGATTTAAAATCCATAAACAAATATACCAAAGTAAAGGATGACCCTCATATTTAATATTTTCAATAAAATGGCTAAAAGAATAACTATCCCTAGCAATTAACCAGCCATTTAACTCATCACGCCACATAGCATGATTTAAGATACCAATCAGGGTAATCAAGGCAAAAATAATAATTAAACCTATTTCAAAATTTTTCTTTTTATGATAATCTTTAAAAAACAGTGAAAATAGTTTCTTTTGTTCTAAAAACATAAATCGTCAAAAATATTAATAAGAAATCTGACAAATATCAAAATAAGTTTAGTATAAAGTCCCAATAACCTGTAACCTAGAAATTGATAATTCCGAGAGAGGATAGGAAGATTGACTACTCGCGTTATTATAGTGCGTCATGGACAAAGCAGCTACAACGCTCAAAAATTAATTCAAGGGCGTAGTGATGAATCCGTCGTCACAGAAAAAGGTCGCCAAGACGCTGAAAAAGTGGGTAATACCTTAAGTTCTTTACCCATTGATACGATTTATTGTAGTCCTTTAACACGGGCAAAAACAACGGCTGAAATTATACAAAATTGCTTCAAATCACCTCCTAAGTTATCTCCTGATGAAGAACTCAGAGAAGTAGACCTTCCTTTATGGGAAAAGTTGCATAAAGATGCTGTTGCCCAAAAATTTCCTGAAGCGTATAAATGCTGGAAACAACGTCCCCATGAATTTAAAATGGTGCTGTCAACACCTGAAGGAGAAAAAGACCATTTTCCGGTGCTTTCCCTTTACGAACAAGCCAAAGAATTCTGGGAAAAACTACTCAACAAACATCAAAATCAGACTATTTTAATTGTGGCGCATAACGGCATTAATCGCTGTTTAATTATGAGTGCCATTGGGGTTCCTCCCTCCCATTATCATCGTATTCAACAGTCAAATTGTTGTATTAATGTTTTAAATTTTACAGGAGGTTGGGGAGAACCAGTGCAACTCGAATCCCTCAATCAAACCTCTCATTTAGGCATTCCTATTGCTCCGCCACGGTCTCAAGATAATGTACTAAGATTAATCTTTGTTCGTCATGGGGAAACCCAATGGAACCGTGAATCTAGATTTCAAGGAATTCGAGATATTCCCCTTAACGAAAACGGTAAAAAACAAGCACAAAAGGCAGGGGATTTCCTCCAAGAAACTAACATTACTTTTGGGGTCAGTAGTCCCTTATCACGACCCAAAGAAACCGCCGAAATTATCCTACAATATCATCCCGATATTACCCTAGACTTACGACCTCCCTTAACAGAAATCTGTCATGGACTATGGGAAGGAAAACTCGAAAGTGACATTGAAGCTGACTTTCCTGGAATGCTTGAACAATGGAAAGATGCCCCAGAAACCGTGCAAATGCCAGAAGGCGAAACCGTACAACAGGTGTGGGATAGGGCTGTTGCTTGTTGGCAAGAGATTGTTAAAGATTATAGCCATAATCCCAACCCCAAAATCGTTCTGGTTGTCGCCCACGATGCCATCAATAAAGTTATTTTATGTGAATTATTAGGACTAAATCCCGCTAACTTTTGGAACATCAAACAGGGGAATGGCTGTGTCAACGTCATTGACTACCCGAAAGGAGTCGACGGACATCCGGTACTGCAAGCCATCAATCTCACTACCCATTTAGGGGGAGTCCTCGATAAAACCGCAGCCGGGGCCTTGTAAGACTGGGGGACTAGGAGACTGGGGGACTGGGAGACTAGGAGACTAGGAGACTGGGAGACTAGGAGACTGGGAGACTAGGAGACTGGGAGACTAGGAGACTGGGAGACTAGGAGACTGGGAGACTTGGGGACTGGGAGACTAGGAGACTGGGAGACTAGGAGACTGAAAGAAATCATTGATATATCTTCACCCTGTCACCCCGTCACCCCCACACCCCCACACCCCGTCACCCCCACACCCCGTCACCCCCACACCCCGTCACCTCCTCACCCCGTCACCTTATCACTTCCCACGACGCTACCCAATCCTGAGAAAAACAGCCATAATAAAAAATGCAAGGGATTGACTCTTAGCAAAATTCTAGTAAGCTACTATATCAATACACTAAAAAACCATAAACTTGTAAATCCCTGTTTATATAAAACTATATTGGTCTTTCGGAGTGAGGAAATTAAACATCGTGTCGTCTAGCACTATTCGACAGAAACAAAACCCTAAGAAATCCCCTGATGGTGACGTTTCTTTTGTCCAGGGAGTCCTTCGAGTTGCCGGGGGAACCATTTTAGGGACAAGTCTTTTAGCCAGTTCTATCGTAGCGGGGGGACTGGTAGGCTTAGCCATTAGCTTTCGTAACCTTCCCGATGTACGAACCCTAAACAGCTATTCCCCATCAGAAACCAGCTATATCTATGATATCAAAGGACGACTCCTATCTCGACTACACGGAGAAGCCAACCGAGAAGCGGTTAAACTCGAAAAAATTTCCCCTGAGTTAAAACGGGCTGTTCTAGCCATCGAAGACAGCCATTTTTACCAGCACCACGGCATTAACCCCACCAGTATTGGGCGGGCTTTTTGGGTGAACTGGAAAAGCGGCGGTGTGGTAGAAGGGGCTTCCACCCTAACCATGCAGTTAGTGAAAAATATTTTTCTGACTAGGGATAGAACCTTTAGCCGTAAACTCTCAGAAGCGGTTCTGGCCATTCGTGTCGAACAATTTTTTGATAAAGACGAAATTATGGAAATGTACCTCAATAACATCTATTGGGGTCATAATAATTACGGGGCCGAAACCGCAGCCCAAAGCTATTTTAATAAATCAGCCTCTGAGTTAAACCTCTCCGAAGCAGCCTTGATGGCCGGGCTAATACAAGCCCCAGAAACCTACAGTCCTTTCAACAACTACGCCAACGCTAAACAACGCCAGAAGGTGGTATTAGACCGTATGGCCGATGTTGGTTGGATTACCCCTGAAGAAGCCGAAGCAGCCCATAAAGCCCCTCTAGGAGTGGGAAAACCTACCTCCTGGCAAGGGAGTAAACTCCCCTACGTCACCGATACGGTGATGCAAGAGTTACAAGAAACCTTCAGCAAAGAGGTAATTACTAAAGGGGGAATGCGTATCCAAACCTCTGTTGATTACTTCATGCAGCAAAAAGCAGAGGAAACCGTTAAGCAAGGGTATCGTAACTTAAGGGGTCGAGGTGTTTACGCCAAAGATTTACAAGTCGCCCTAGTAGCCGTTGACCCACGAACCCACTTTATTAAAGCCATCGTCGGTGGTGTGGACTACGATAAAAGTCAACTGAACCGCGCTACTCAGTCCCGTCGTCAACCCGGTTCCTCCTTCAAACCCTTTGTTTACTACACCGCCTTTGCCAGTGGAAAGTATACCCCCGGTTCGGTGGTTAATGACAGTCCCGTTAGTTATCGCGACGGTAGCGGTGTCTATAGCCCCAAAAACTACGGTGGCAGTTTTTCAGGTCCGATGTCTCTCCAAGCTTCTTTGATTCAATCCCGTAACGTTCCGGCGGTAGTTCTGGGGCAAAAAGTAGGGGTCAGTAAGGTGATTGAATTATGCCGTCGTTTGGGCATAGAAAGCCCCATGCGTCCCGTTATTTCCCTTCCCTTGGGTGCCGGCGACATGACTCCGTTGGAAATGGCTAACGCCTATGCCACCTTTGCGAGCAACGGTTGGTATTCTGAACCGACTATTATTGTCCAAATTACAGATAGTCGGGGCAACGTTTTAGTGGATAATACCCCTAAACCTCAGTTGGTGCTTGACCCTTGGGCAACGGCTTCCTTAACTACCGTTCTGCAAGGGGTCATTAATAGCGGCACCGGACGGGCTGCTAATATTGGTCGTCCCGCTGCTGGCAAGACGGGAACCACTGACAACGAACGGAACGTCTGGTTTGTTGGCTATGTTCCCCAGTTGTCCACTGCTGTCTGGGTAGGAGACGACACTAACCGCGCTCTGGGTAAAGGAGTTACTGGCGGTGGTCATGCTGCACCCATTTGGCGTAGTTTCATGACAGAAGCCCTCAAAAACGAACCTGTTTTACAATTTCATGCTGCTTCTAAGTTTCCCCGTCCCAAAGCTAAAGACAAAAAATAGGCTATTGAAAACAACAGGGGCTAAAGACAACTAAACCGAAAAGAGAATTTGAAGCCCCTGGTCTGGTCCTATTTAGTAATAGCCAAGTTGACTCCTTCCTTATAATTATTAATCTTACTAGGTACAATGAATTGGCACATTTCTAACAATCTTTCCTTTGAAGACGCTTTGCAATTAACTGGAACTTTTCTAGAAGCAATGGTCAAAAAAGATTTAAAAGACTATGAAATTGAAGAAATAATCACTACTTTAGTCAGTAGTGAAAATGGGGCGAGAGGATTTTTTGTTATTTATTTAACCAGCGATCTTTCTTTAGCTGATAATCCTAGCGAGGGTGTAATCAATGCCCTCAAAACATCCCCTGAAATTGTTAGTGAACTATTAGTAAAAAATCTAGCGATGTCTTCAGCAATGGCGGTTACTCATCGTCGTAATAACGATGAAGAAAAAGCAAAAAGTTCAGAACAAGTATGTCAAAGAACTAGCAAACTAATTAAGCAAACAAATTTAGAATTAATCAAACAAAAGTTAGAAGAATTAGAAAAAACAATCATTAACAATGGTGGTAATTATCAAGCATTTTTAGAAAAATGGGGATACGATCAACAGCAAAAGCAAACAATTAAAAGTAACATAGAGAACTTACTATCTTAAGCACACTGTTATCGATTAAAATTACTAATTTAATTTGATTCATAGGAACTTTATAAAAATCCATAAGTCTAAAAAATTATATCTATAGCTAAATAATTATGAAATGAAAAATAAACTTTCTATTTGGGTCTTCATAACTTTTATTTTATTTTGTCTTTTTCCTCGTTTCGCCTTGGCAGAAACTGTTTTAGAAAAAATTAAGCGAACAGGGGAATTCAACGCGGGTGTGAGAAAAGATGCCATTCCTTTTGGTTACGTTAATAGGAGAGGAAAATGGACAGGCTATTCCGTTGATCTCATCCATCTAATTCACAAAAAACTGGAAAAAGAACTCAATCAACCCATAAAATTAAACTTAAGAGAAGCGACCATAGATAGTCGCTTTCGTGTTGTTCAACGGGGAGATGTTGATATCATGTGTGGTGCAACCACTATCACCCAAACTCGTTCAAAAAGAGTGGATTTTTCCGTTCCCTTTTTTATGACTGGGGCGCAATTTTTGCTCAAATTAGAAGATGCACCTAGCTTTGATTATAATGGTAACTTAAACGATGTTCCTATTGCTTTTTTACCCGGAACTACCACCCAAGAAATTATTCCCCAAATTTATCCCTTAGCCAATTGGAAGAATATCAGAAATCGAGAGGAGGGGATCAAAAAACTCAAACAAGGTGAAGTAAAAGCCGTTGTTAGCGATGGGATTTTACTATTAGGAGAAATTGTTCAACAAGGTAGTGATCTAGGTAACTTTGTTTTATTACCATCTCAACCTATTACTAGAGAAATGTACGGGTGTATTTTACCCCAGAAAAATCAACAGTGGAAACAATTAGTTAATCTAACTATCCTTGGACCAGAAAATCGACTCTTACAAAAAGAATGGTTTAGTATTAATAGTGGAGAATTTCCTTATATTATCGAACAAGTTGATTAATCTCACATCTTTATTTAAACATAGCTGTATCCTTACTCCTGCCTCCTGCCTCTTCTCAACTGTAACGTTTATTTTTGTCCAGGTACTTAACTTGACGACAACCTGCAGGATCATCACAAAAAAAACCATCAACGCCCATATTAATTAATTGTTCAATTTCTTCCTGCATGGTTTGTAATGTTCCGTCAGGTTTTAAGGTTAAATATGCTTTTTCTGGACGTAATGTGTAGCAATGAACTAATAATCCTGCTTGATGAGCATTATCTATCAAGGACATAGAAATAAGAGATAAAATGCTATGTTTCCACACGCCAATACCAGAGGCATAAGTATCACTAATGTACTGTAAAGTCTCTAAATTATTTAAGTGACCATAACCTATCAAACTATCGAAGAAACCCTTCTGATAAGTTTTGAATAAATTACCATAAAGAGCCAACATATCTAGAGATTTTTGAGCATTATAGATGATATCGTAAGGAGATTGAAAATTGTTTTTAGTTGATAAAGCTGTAGAACCATAAAGTTGAATCAAAGAGAAATCAACACCTAATTTTGGCATAATTTTTGTTTTTAATTCAATTAAGTTCTGAAACTCGAAGGATTGAATAAATATGCGATCAGTATCCGTAAAATTTTCTGCAATCAAATCCTTGATTAATAACTCACCTAAACAAATATTGATCGATTCATCATGTTTATCTCCTCTGAAAAATTTCCCTTCTTTTGCGAAAAAAGTGGGATGTTTAGTTTCAGGATAAATACCAATCTTACGACCTACTGTTTGACTTTTTTGTTTAACTAAGGCAATAATTTCTCTGAAAGTTGGAATCTGAAAAAGTCCATCAAACTGTTTATTATGAGGACGAATATTAGGAATACGTTCCTTAACTCGTAATGTTTTTAATTCTGCTAAAGTAAAATCCTCCGCAAACCACCCCGTTAGAACATTACCATCAATCACCTTGGTGGTTTTTCTATCAGTAAAGTGTTCGATTTCTGCGATATTTGTTGTTCCTGATAATTCGTTTTCATGGCGAGCAATTAATACCTTATCTCTCGTTACTACTAAGTCAGGTTCAATAAAATCTGCCCCGAACTCAATGGCTAATTCATAAGCTTGTAACGTATGTTCTGGACGAAAAGCACTAGCCCCACGGTGAGCAATAATGATAGGGGTTTTGGTAACATTAATATTGACCATAATTACATAAGATAAGTTATAGAATACAGAAAACAAAAGACTTACTATTTCTTAATTCTCCCCACACTTCCCACACTTCCCACACTCACGTAACCGAAATTTTGATACACTCAATTGAAAGCTCCCGTTAAACCCCTTATGTAATTTTGTACTCATTTATTCTCGGTTTCCTATTAGGCATGATACTTCTGTTTTGGAACCGTTATCGCCTAAAAGCTCAACTCAAAGACGTTTTAACCGCATCTCCTGATACAGAAGAGTTACTAGGTTCTTTACCCACACTAACCCTAATCAAGAGAGAAATTGTCTATATTCAACAACAATACGACCAACAACAACAAGAATTAAACCTAAAACAGAAGATTGTAGATATTGCTCCCATTGCTTATTTACGAATAGATGAAGAAAATCAATTATTATGGTGTAATCAACAAGCTCAAAACTTATTGCAAATTGATCGCTGGCAACCTGGACAAATTCGTTTACTGTTGGAGTTAGTTCGCTCTTACGAACTGGATCAACTGATTGAAGAAACTCGACAAACTCAAGCCCCTCAAGTGAGTCAATGGACATTTTATCCCACGAATTATGTACCACCCAGCCCCGAAAACCGAAATTATGATAAAAAACCCCTCAATAGTAGTTCTGTGGCTTTAAAGGGCTTTGGTTATCCCTTCCCCCAAGGACAAGTAGTTGTCTTTATTGAGAACCAACAACCCTTAGTGGAGTTATCCCGTTCCCGCGATCGCGCTTTATCGGATCTTACCCATGAACTACGTACCCCCTTAACCTCTATTTCCCTGGTTTCTGAGTGGTTAGAACATCGTTTGCAAGATCCGGAACGCCGTCGCGCTACCCAAATGCTCAAAGAAACCCAACGTTTAATCAATTTAGTTGAAGATTGGTTAGAACTGAGTCAATTACAAGAAAATCCTCATCAGACTTTATCCCTAGAATCAGTTCAATTAAACGATATCTTATTAGCTGCGTGGCAGGTGGTTGAACCCATTGCCCAACAAAAACAAGTTAACTTAGAAACGTCAGGATTACCAGAAGTAGAATTTTCTGGCGATCGCTTCCGTTTAATTCAAGTTTTTATTAATCTGTTTGATAATAGTATTAAACACAGTCCTAATAATAGCAAAATTTTAGTCAATCTAACGAATCATCAAATAAATCAAACCATAGAAATTGGTATTTTAGATCAAGGATCAGGTTTTTCTGAACAAGATTTACCCCATATTTTTAATCGTTTGTATCGAGGAGATACCTCTCGAACTCGACAAGGGGTTGAAAAGGAGTCTTTACGTCAAGGAAGCGGTTTAGGATTGGCGATCGCTCAAGAAATTATACAAGCTCATGGGGGAACAATTACAGCCAAAAACCATCCTGATCTCGGAGGGGCTTGGATACAAATTTTATTAACCAAAACCTCTTAAACCTTTGATGAGTTCTTAACTTTTGAATGTTAAACCATAACCATTGAAAACTAAATTTATGTTTCAATTTGTTGTAACGATGATAGGAAAAACGCTATGGTAGAAATAGGATTAAATTAATTTTTAAATAAAGTAGTATTAGGTATAGGTTAAGGATAGTGTTGTGAATCTCTCTTACCCCGATAATTATCCCGAAAGCACACACTTTCAACGCAGTCTGAAACGACTCCAACAAGAGGTATTGCGGATGGGAACCTTAGTCGAAGAGTCGTTTCGACTCAGCCATCAAGCCTTGTTTGAAAGAGACATTGATGCAGCTCACAAAATTGCGCTTCTTGACAAACAAATTGACCGTTACTATCGAAAAATTGAACTAGATTGTGCCACATTAATGACCTTACAATCTCCTGTGGCTCAGGATTTACGTCTATTAAGCGCGTTTATGCAGTTGGTGAGAGATTTAGAACGGATTGGGGACTATGCTAAAGATTTAGGGGAAATTGCCGTTAAATTGTTTCCCTATGAGCCTCACCATTGTATCAGCGAAATTGCTGTCATGTCTAACCATGCTCAAATGATGTTAGCTACCAGTTTAGTCGCCTTAGCTGACTTGGATGCAGGGGCCGGACAACGGGTCAAAAAACTGGACGATACGGTAGATGATGCCTATGATCATCTTTACCATCAGTTAGCTTATCAGCGAGACATATTAGGGGTGATTGAGCCGTATTTGCTCCTCGCTTTGATTATTCGGCATCTAGAAAGGATGGCTGATCACGCCACGAATATTGCTCAGCGCGTCTCCTATATCGTGACCGGTCATCGGGGGTAATGAAGTCAGAAGTCTGAAGTCAGAAGTCTGAAGTCAAGACTCATTATTTTAATTTTGATGTAAAATTTTAATCAAGAGATAATGATATAGTCAAAATCTCTTAACAAACTAAAATAGTGTTTAAAGTCGAAATTGTATCCAAAAAGCAATTCGACTT
Organism: Crocosphaera sp.; assembly: GCA_030065205.1. Taxonomy (GTDB): domain Bacteria; phylum Cyanobacteriota; class Cyanobacteriia; order Cyanobacteriales; family Microcystaceae; genus Crocosphaera. The sequence continues at coordinate 1,931 of JASJDN010000081.1, read as the reverse complement.
CATAATCTAGGTGTGAGGAATGTGAAAATGTGGAAATTATTTTCCCAATGTCTGAAAATGACATCCGGTGTAGCCGCCTTATCGGTGATCGCGACTCAAAGTGCGATCGCTGCACCCGATGAAAGCCAAATGAACCCAACCCAGGCCGATACAGTATCCCCTCAAGAAGCTTTGGGAATCTTACAAAATCGTCCGACGCTGAAAACCCCCCTAAACCGAGACACCAGTAAACAGTTTCGGGATAGCAGCAGTGGGGATGGAATGTCCCAGGTAACGAGTATTTCTGAGTTACGAGACGTTTCTCCCACGGATTGGGCTTACGAAGCCTTACGAAGCTTGGTAGAGCGTTACGGTTGTATTGTGGGGTATCCCGATCGCACGTTTCGAGGCAACCGCGCCACCTCTCGTTGGGAATTTGCGGCCGGTTTAAACGCTTGTTTAAATACCATCGAACGGTTATTACAGGAAAACGTAGCCGTTTTACGGGAAGATATCGAAAAACTGAAGCGGTTAGCACAAGAATTTGAACAAGAATTGATGGCCTTGGATGCGCGGATTGATAACTTAGAAACACGGGTATCCTTCCTCGAAGATCATCAGTTTTCCACCACTACTAAACTGAACGGGGAAGTCCTGTTTACCTTCTCCACCGCAGCAGGGGAAAGAGCGATTGATTCACGTCAACGAGATGCTATTGATAACTTTGGCGCAGACCCCCGTAGAGCCACCCGACGACCTGATGATAATGCGACATTAGCCTTTCGGACTCGTCTTAATTTTGACACTGCATTCTACGGAAAAGACCGGTTAAGGGTTCGTTTCCAAGCAGGAAGTATTCCCCGATGGGATCGAGCAACGGGAACCACCATGGCCCGTTTAGGACACGATGCGTCTACGGATGCTGATGTTGTCTTTGACGATGTTTACTATCGCTTCCCCATTGGCAAATTCCGTGGGTGGGTTGGAACCAATGCTTTAGATATCGATAACATTTTCGATGTGGGGAACCCTTTCATGGCGAGTGGTGGAACCGGTGCATTATCCCGTTTCATGCGTCGTAACCCCCTAGTATTCCGTGGTCCTGAAGGGATTGGTGCAGGTGCTGAATACAAGTTCTGGGACGATATCTTTGTGGTAAGAGGTCTTTACTTGGCAGATAATGGTAATAGTCCGGACTTAGGAGAAGGTTTGTTCAACGGTACTTACAGTGCAGGGGGTCAGTTAGGGATTTATCCTACTGATAGTATAGACATCAATTTTACCTATCTCTTTTCCTACTTTGCTGAGGATGACGTAAATACCACTTCTAGTAACGGTAGTCGTGTGGCCAGCGATCCTTTCTTTGATGCACCGACCCTTCGGGATAGCTATGGTATTACAGGGGACTGGCGTATTAATGATATGTTCCACCTTCATGCCACTGGTGCTTATGCCTTAGCCCGCGCTCAAGGGTATGCTAACCCAGAAAGGGGCGATGATCGCCGTGGTTTAGGGGCTGACTTATGGACTTGGGCAGCGATTTTGTCTGCTGTGGATATCTTTAAGGAAGGTGCCGTCCTTTCTGTGGGTGGCGGACAGTATGTGACTGCTGAACGGGTTGAGACCCTTCCCGGAGATTTACAGTCCATCGATAAGGATACCCCTTACATTATCGAGGCTCAGTACAAGTATCCTCTCAATGACAATATCTTGTTAACCCCTGGTTTCTATGTGGTTATCAACCCTGAAGGGGACGACGATAACAATAGTATCTGGGTAGGGGCTTTGCGGACGACCTTTAAGTTCTAATCAGTTCGGCTCTCCTGTAGTTATGGTGATCAAAAAAATTTATACCTCGTAGGGTGGGTTAGGCGCAGGGTTGATTTTTATGAAAACACAATAACTTATGGTCTGCAACCTAACCCACCATTTTAGGTATGTAGTCTATTATA
>JASJDN010000080.1 GCA_030065205.1 Crocosphaera sp. | reverse complement strand
CTAACTATGCTGAGGCGTACAATAATCGTGGTAATGCTTACGGTAATTTAGAAGAATACCAAAAAGCGATCGCTGATTTTACGAAAACCATTGAACTTAATCCCAACGATGTTGAGGCTTACTTTTATTGTGGTATGGCTTATTGTCTTTTAGAAGAATACGAAAAGGCCATCGCTAACTGTACTAACGCTATTGAACGTAATCCTGACTATACTCTTCCTTACGATATTCGTGGTCTTGCTTACACTAATTTAAAAGAATACGAGAAGGCCATCGCTGACTATACTAACGCTATTGAACTTAATCCCAACGATGCTGTTGCTTACTTTTATCGTGGTCTTGTTTACAGTGAATTAAAAGAATACCAAAAGGCGATCGCTGATTTTACTAAAACCCTTGAACTAAATTCTGACTATACTGATGCTTACTTTTATCGTGGTCTTGTTTACAGTGAATTAAAAGAATACCAAAAGGCGATCGCTGATTTTACTAAAACCCTTGAACTAAATTCTGACTATACTGATGCTTATTATAATCGTGGTCTTGCTTACTATAATTTAAAAGAATACCAAGAGGCTATCGCTGATTTTACTAAAACCCTTGAACTAAATTCTGACTATACTGATGCTTATTATAATCGTGGTAATGCTTACGCTAATTTAAAAGAATATCAAAAAGCGATCGCTGATTTTACTGAAACCATTGAACTAAATTCTGACTATACTGATGCTTATTATAATCGTGGTCTTGCTTACCGTAAATTGAAAGAATACCAAGAGGCGATCGCTGATTTTACTAAAGCCATTGAACTGAATCCTGACTATACCAATGCTTATAATAATCGTGGTAATGCTTACTATGATTTAAAAGAATACCAAAAAGCGATCGCTGATTATACTGAAGCCTTGGAAATTGATCCTTCCTTTACCTTAGCTTGCAAGAATCGTAAGGTAGCTTACGGAAGATTAGAAGAATTATCCAAGAAATAACTAAATACTACTAAAACAATTAATCATCCCAAAAATTCCTTAAAGGTCAAGAAAATGAACGAAACTAAAAACAAACTAGCTTCTTATATTTGTGCTTTACGACCCATCATTTATATCAATCATTTTGATTTTAGTGCAGTGGATGCTCTCATTCAAGAAGTTGTAAAAATTCTTCCAGCTACACCAGAAATCTACGAATATAATGACGCTTTTGGGTCTGTTGATTTTGAATGGAAAAATCGTCAAGATTATAATGAAACAAAAGATTTGCCCAGTTTTTTAAGCAATTTTTATGAAATAGAAGAAGAAAGCTTTTTAGTCCTGAAAGATATCCATTTTTATTTAGAAAATCCAAAAATTATTGCTCTACTTAAAGCCATCGCTTTGAAAACGTTAAATACCAAACAAGAAGATTTTAACACCATAATTTTTATTGTTGCTAGTAAATTAGTTATCCCGACAGAACTAGAAAAATTGATTACAGTTTTTGATTTTCCGTTACTACAACAAGCTCAAATTGCCGAAATAATTGAAAAATTTGCTCAAGAATTGGAATTTGTTATAGAGACAGATTTAGTTGAAGAATTAGCATTATCTTGCAAAGGATTGAGTGAATTTGAAATCAAACAAATATTATGCTTAGCTTATGAAGATGGTGGTTATATCGATATCAATGACAAAAAACTTATTATCCAAGAGAAGGAACAAATTATTAAAAAAACTGGCAGTTTAGAGATTGTTGATTTTAAAGAAACCATAGACGCTATTGGGGGATTGAATAACCTTAAATCTTGGTTAAAGAAGAAAGCGAAAGTATTTAAACAATTAGACAAAGCCAGAGAATATGGGGTAGATATTCCCAAAGGAATTATGCTGGTAGGAATGCCTGGATGTGGTAAAAGTTTGGTAGCAAAAGCCACGTCTCGGCTGTTTGAAGTGCCTTTATTACGGTTAGATATTGGTAAATTATTAGGTAAATATGTAGGAGAAAGTGAGGCAAATTTTAGACAAGCGATTAAAATAGCTGAAGCAGTTAGTCCCTGTATTCTTTACATAGATGAAATAGAAAAAGCTTTTGCAGGAGTTGGTGAAACTGATGGGGATGGTGGTGTAACCAAAAGATTATTTGGTAGCTTTTTAACTTGGTTACAAGAAAAAGAAAATACGGTTTTTGTGGTAGCAACAGCCAATGATATTTCTAAGTTTCCCCCTGAATTTCTCCGCAAAGGTAGATTTGATGAACTATTTTCCGTTGATTTTCCTAATGAGGAAGAACGGAAAAAAATCTTTGAAATTCATCTTCAAAAAAGGGGTAAATTGCCTCAAGATATTGACCTAAATAGATTAGCAAAACAAACTAATAAATTCAGTGGTGCAGATATTGAAGCAGTGGTTAAAGAAACCATTGAAACCGCTTTTATAGACAACAAAGATAAGATTAATACTCAGGACTTAATAACAGTCATTAACGTAACTCAACCCCTTTCTAAATCCCTTGCTGATAAAATCAACAAAATTAAGGAAATTCTCGAAAAAATGAAGTTTAAATCAGCTAGTTAACTATCGAATAACGGGATTTAATTCTGAACTGATACTGTACTTTGGATGCTCTACTAACTAATAGCTTTATAGGGATAATTGCTCAATTATCCCTAACGGTTTAAAAGCACAAAAATCAAACAGAATTAGCCCAATCTTTTGCCCAGTTTAAGGTTTGATAAACCTGTTTCATGGTCAAAGATTCACAATATAATCTTAAAACGGGTTCGGTTCCACTAAAGCGAATGAGTAACCAACTTCCGTCGGTTAAACGGTATTTATAACCATCGGTTGTATCACAATTGGTAACAGCTTGACCCGCAATTTCCGTTAACGGTTCTGTCTCCAAACGTTCTAATAATTTAGAGCGAACTTCCATATTAGCTAAGGGTAAATCGATACGGTCATAAGCATTATAAAAGTCTGTTTTTTCTTGTAATTGACCATAATATTGCCCCAAGTCTTGACCACTTTCCACAACCGCTTCTAAAACATACAATGCAGATAAAAGAGCATCCCGTTCAGGAATATGAGTGCCATAACCGATTCCTCCCGACTCTTCTCCTCCAATTAAAACCTCAGCATTTAACATTCGATCTGCAATATATTTATAACCAATAGGAGTCTCATAAACCGACAAGTTATAAAGGTCTGCCAAACGAGGAATTAAATCAGAACCACTGACAGTTTTAATAATTTCTCCTGTAAACCCTTTCCGCTTAGCTAAATGATCAATTAAGATAGGAATTAAAATTTGAGAACTGAGAAAATTTCCCTGTCCATCCACCGCCGCAATGCGATCGCTATCTCCATCAAATACTAACCCCACTCTTAGACTATTATCCCCTTGACTTGCAGCCGTTTTTATGCTAGTAAATAGCTTACTAAGATAACGGGGTAACGGTTCCGGCGCACCCCCTTCAAACAAAGGATCGCGATCGCCATTAATCTCTTCGATGGGACAACCTAACAATCTTTCTAACCCAGTGGCTGCGGCCCCGTGCATAACATCGGCAAACACCCTTAATTTTCCCGCAGTTATTGCCCCTTTAATGGCACTGATATCCACTTTTTGCTGTAGACCTTGGCAATAGCTTTCCCAGGGGTCAAAATGGGTTAAACTGCCAGGAGAAGCGGAAAAGCGAGGAGGGTTAGGTATCAATTCCTCAATTTGTTGGGTAATGGCTGGCGCAACTGATCCCCCAAACGCCCCTTTAACCTTCAATCCTAGATATTTAGCGGGGTTGTGACTGGCGGTTAAGACGATCGCACCTAGGGCATTTTGAGCTTTGGCTGCCCAACTAAAGGCCGGAGTCGGGGCATAAGATTGAGAAAGTATAACATTGTATCCCGCTTCAATCATCGCCTCAGCAGCCACCTGAGCAAACTCTTCCGCTAAGAAACGACGATCATAACCTACAATAACGGTGCGATCGCTGCTAGAAGCACCATAATTCTCTTCTAAAATCTTAGCAGCCAAAGGAGCCAACATGGCCACTCTTTCAAAGGTAAAATCGGCTGCAATCACACCACGCCAGCCGTCAGTCCCAAATTTTATCGGATTTTGAGTAAAAGCCATAGGAATTGTTAGAATTTTTCACCCTATTATTATGGAATTTAATGACCCCACACTCAAGTCCCATTGCTTAATCATCGGTTAAAATTACTAAGGCAATGGAACTAATTGACTCTTCATTTTCTCTGACTGCGCGAATGATCACCTGTTGATGATTTTTATTGTTTTTTTCTTCAGATTTTAATTCTTTCCATTCTAGTTGGCCTTCCCCATTTTTTTCACAATAATACCCAGGTTGAGGCGGGGCGATATACATACCGGTTGCGATGTCAATGGTCCCTATTTGGGGTTGAGACAGAATACTCCATTTGACTCTAACATCTGGGATAACATTAAAGTTATAAAAATGCCCATATTTAACGACTTTATAACAGGGATCAATATCAATATTTCTCACGGTTCGATTCCAAGCATCTTTAAAAATAGCAGCAACAATTAAATTGAGTTGAGTGGTAGCAACTTTATTAAAATAACCCAAAATAAATGCCAGAGATACTAATACTGTCTCGTTAATATTCTCTAAAACTAAAGAAACGCCCGCAATGTTAAAATTGGCCGCACTTAACACCCATAAAATGGCTAAAGAAATAAAAGGACTTCGTAAAAGATAGGAATAATATTGTGGCTTGTAACGTTCCATATAATTTCCAGCCCGTTTTCCTGTTTTTTGATCGTTATTTTTTTCTTTCTCAAAATTTTTATTTTCTTTTTGCTGCCTATTCCATTCTTCTAAAATTTCCCCTAATATCAACCATAAGGATAAAGTGTTAGTTCCTTTTAAAACAAAAGATGTAAAAAATTGTTCTTGTTTCTTTTTCTTGAGTTTATGATTGCTCGGTTGCTGATTCTTAGGCTGTGATTGATTCGTTCCATTACGAATTTTTAGGTTATATTCTGCTGTTTGTTGGATCAAATACAGAAGGGTACCAAAGAGAGTCCAACAAATTACCTCGATCCACTTTTTATTATCTGACCAAAATAGATTACGTTCTTCAAGTATGGTTTTAAGCTGACTTAAATTTCTTTCAATATTTGATAAAAATTTTAGCTGTTCTTCTTTGTCTTCAGAGGAAATGCTTTCTTGCCAATCACTGGCTATTTCTGCCAAAATTCGCTTAATTTCATTATTTTTTGAGGTTAAAGTTTCTTGTAAAAAGATATCTAAATCTGATTGCCATCCGATAACATCTTTGGACAAAGTTTCAGCTTTTTCTTGGCTAAATTCTTGTTGCTGATTATTAACTTGTCTTTGCATATTAGAAATTTTTTCTAACGTTGATTCTTTAATTTCCACAGCTTGAGAAGACAAAGGCGGACTTGGGGGGTAAAATGAGTGCCAAAGACCATAACCGAGCAATCCTAAAATGAGTAAAATAACAAATTCACTAACGGTAGCCTCTTGGCTAAAAAAGGGCTTGATTAAAGATCGTTTCTGACCATTTGAAGACCGTTTATTCTCTTTTGAACCTTGGGAATCCTGTTTTTTTCTAAACATTTTGAGCCTGTCTTATCGAATCATTAATCCATTTATATTCTGGCATGGGTAAATAGCTGATAAAATGAATTTAAACGAAACTTAACGCAGAGATCAGACAAAAATGACGGTTAAACCGGAGTGGTTACGGGTAAAAGCCCCCCAATGGCAACGGGTAGGCAGTGTTAAAGAAATATTACGAGATTTGGGCTTAAATACGGTATGCGAAGAAGCCTCTTGTCCTAACATTGGGGAATGTTTTCATGTGGGGACGGCTACGTTTTTAATTATGGGGCCAGCTTGCACTCGCGCTTGTCCTTACTGTGACATTGATTTTGAAAAGAAACCCCAACCCTTAGACCCCCAGGAACCCTTAAACCTAGCTGAAGCGGTGCGTCGTCTCCGTCTTAACCATGTGGTGATTACATCGGTTAACCGTGATGACTTACCCGATGGTGGAGCGTCTCAATTTGTACGCTGTATTGAGGCCATTCGTCAAGTTTCCCCTAACACGACCATTGAAGTGTTAATCCCTGATTTGTGTGGCAACTGGGAAGCGTTAACGATGATTTTACAGGCCAACCCAGAAGTGCTGAACCATAATACCGAAACCGTCCCCCGTTTGTATCGTCGGGTTCGTCCTCAAGGGGATTATCAGCGATCGCTTTTATTACTGCAACAAGCCAAAACCTTAAACCCTAAACTCTATACCAAATCTGGCATTATGGTAGGGTTAGGAGAAACAGACGCAGAAGTGCGTCAAGTGATGGAAGAGTTAAGGGCTGTCGATTGCGATATTTTAACCTTGGGACAGTATTTGCAACCCTCTGCCAAACATTTAGGAGTTAAAGAATTTGTGACTCCTGCAACCTTTGAAGCGTGGCAAACCTTCGGCGAGTCCATTGGTTTTTTACAAGTGGTTTCCTCTCCCTTAACCCGTAGTTCTTATCATGCTGAACAAGTTCGAGAATTGATGAATCAATACCCTCGTTAACGAAGTCAGAAGTCAGAAGTTCCTCGCTCCGCTCCGGCTCTAGCGAACAGAAGTCAGAAGTTCGTTCCAACTCTATCGAACAGAAGTTGTTTTTGAAAGCCTCGCCTTAAAAACTTTCCGCTTTAAAAAGCCAGGTATTAGACCTTATTATCGAAGTGAATTTGCTCATGTTTAGGTCAAATTTTCCTCAGTTAATAAGGTTTCTGCATTTTCGTAGGAGAGGGGACGAGAGAATAAATAACCTTGGCCATAGTTACACTTGAGGGATTTTAAAATATTCATTTGTCCTTTGGTTTCAATCCCTTCAGCAATGACATCTAACTTCAAATTATGACCCAAAGAAATAATCGTTTGTACAATTTGGATATATTTTTCACTGTCTTCTCCGTCTTCCATACGTCCCACAAAAGATTTATCGACTTTTAGGGTATCCACAGGAAAACGATGTAAATAACTCAACGAAGAATAGCCTGTGCCGAAATCATCGATACTGAGCCGTAATCCCAAGTCTTTTAAACGATTGAGCAGGGTGATAGCCTCTTCTACATTATTCATCATCATACTTTCGGTGATTTCTAATTTTAAGCGATCGCCTTCTATCCCCGACTGGTCTAAAATGGTTTTAATTTGTTTAACTAAGTTCGGTTGAGAAAATTGACGACCGGAGAGATTCACACTCATAATCAAATCAGGCTTGCGAGGGAAACGCTCATGCCATTCTCGAACTTGGCGACAGGCTTCCGTCAAAATCCATTCCCCTAGGGGAACAATTAATCCCGTTTCTTCAGCCACAGGAATAAAAGCCCCGGGGGAGATGAATCCACGGGTTTTAGAATTCCAACGAACCAAGGCTTCAAACCCAGCAATTTGCCCTGTCTTTAAAGAAAAGATGGGTTGATAATACAATTGAAATTCTTTTTGCTCGATTCCCAACCGCAAATCCGTTTCTAAATGCCAACGTTGTATGGCTTGGGTATCCATTCCCGTTTCAAAGATTTGGGGACGAGAGGAATTAATCTCTTTGGCCTTGTGCATGGCAATATCAGCGTAACGCAGTAATTCTGAGCCATGAAAATTTTCTCCTGTCTCCTCGAAAGAAATGCCTACGGTTACGGTGGTGTAAATTTCTTGTCCTTGCCAAAATAGAGGTTGACTTAATACCTGTTGTAAGTTCTCTGCAAACCGAATCACGTTTTCTTTGTCCTTGACCGGTTTTAACCAGATAGCAAATTCATCTCCTCCAACCCGTCCCAAATGATTCCGAGAATCGAGTTGTTGTAGGAGACGTTGGGACAGCTTGATTAATAAATAATCCCCTGCTTGATGGCCCAAACCGTCGTTAATGCTTTTAAACCGATTAACATCAATCAATAAAACGGCCACCAATTCTGATGAGTGGGACGTTTTTTTATGATTAAGTTGTTGTAATTTTCGTTCAAAGGCCCGTCGGTTAGCTAGGGAGGTGAGGGGATCATGATAGGCTTGATAAACGGTTTTATAGGCTAAGACACAAGTCCCCGATAGCAAAAAACTCAGTAATGGGGGAACCAAAGGAACCCAACCGGATTGGATAAAGAGCAAGAAACAGAGTCCCCATAAACCCATCACCAAAAGGATGACATTTCCCCCTAACATCCAGAGACGTTGCGATCGCCAGACTACCGCTCCTCCTAATAAGGCCCACAACCCGATCCACAACCATTCTACTCTTTCAGACCAAAACCAAAAGGGTTGTTCTCCTTCCAAAATCGTTCCTAGAAGTTGACTAATAATTTGTCCATGAATTTCCACCCCAGACATTTCAAAATTATCCGTTGCTGTGGCACTATAGGGACTAGGAAAGGTATCTTTTTCTGTGGGACTGGTGACTCCAATTAAAACAATTTTATCTTTAACTAAGGTCGGATCAATCTTTCCTTCAATAACATCGTTTAAAGAGATAACGTTAGCGATTTGTGGTGAACGATATTTGACTAGAATCTGCCACCCCAAGGTTTCTGTTTGCGGTAGAATATAGCCTCCAGAATCTCCTTTAAGACGAGACAATGTTGTGGAATTGAGCTTTAAATTTTCAGGGGTTACTTGAAAAGATAGATTTTTTTCATTCTCCAAATAATTTAAAACCGTTTGCAACGCGAAAGAATATTCTTTCTTTTTTCCTGAAGGGGTTTCTACATATAAAACAGTCCGACGCACTACATTATCGGGATCAACCAATAAATCACTAAATCCTACTCGATCTTTGGGAATATTCTTAGGAGCAGAAACCCGTGGTTTGTCTTTACTTCTAGGAAGTTCATTAACCACAATAATATTATCTTTTTCTAGAGCTTCTTTGAGGATGTCTGTTCCAGGAGGATAAGGAATATCTCGATAAATATCTAGGGCAATTAATTTAGGATTATAACGTTGTAATTGATTCAAAACATCAGCAATCACTTTATCTGGTAACGGTAATTGTTTATGGTGTTCAATATCTGCTTCATTCACCCCAACAATTAATAAACGGGAGTCAGGAGGAGACTGAGCCTTCAATCTCACCATTTGATCATAAGCCACTAACTCTAAAAATTGTAACTGTCCTGTTTGTCTTAGGGCAATGATTCCTCCCGTTACTAAAAGACTGGAAAGGAGAATAGAAGGGAGATAAAAGAACCAACGTTGTTGCCAGGGTTTGGGATAATTGTTACCCGAGTTACTAGGAATCTTCTTAGTTTCTTGAGAAGATTGTTCGTTATTCTTATCAAGGAGAAAAGATCGAATGACTTGATGTAACTTAGTGATCACTACAGTTTCGATGAATGAGTAAACAAGAAAGTAAGACAGTGTTGCTCGGCAATATTTTCCTCTTTTGATGAGATAATGGGATTAATCTGAAAAAATGGTGTGAGCATAATCACAATTAAGGCTAAAAACTGGACGAAGGACAACAATGGAGAGTAAGATAGAAGGTAAGTGAGGTTAATCTATTACATTAATTATTGCATCTAATCATAGAGCATAAATCTTAAACGCGAATTACTTAGGAAATTTTAAATAATTATAGGAATTGACCAGGACATTGAAACCATGTTTAACCAGAAACCCATCAAACTCACCCTAGGAGTGATGACCCTAGCCTCCCTAATTTTGCTGTCCTTTTCTAGTATAGGAGTTACTCAAACCGCAACGGGTAGCAATAACACCAATGAAGAGGAAGAGTCCATCGCCGATAGTGTTCCCGATCGCCGTAAAGGTGGGGCTTCGAGACGGCCTCAACCCTCTGAAAATAATGAGGAAAATGACGACGAAGAAATGGTTCAAGCCCCTCGAAGACGCAAACCGGCAGCCAGTCGCAATGATTATCAGTGTAACTTCAATCCTCAAGAACTCGTTGCTTTAATCCCGGAAAATCTTCGCGGTAAAACCAGCGTAGATTCCCCGACTTTATACTTTTCGGTTCCGGCTATCACCCCTAACACAGAAATTGAGTTTGTGTTACGGGGACCTCAAGATGAATTGGTAGGAAAACAAACCTTTTCTGGACAAGGAAGAGCAGGCATTATGAGCCTGAAATTACCCAAAGTACCTCGTCTGTCTGCCCCTAATACTAAAAAGAGTTACCATTGGTATTTATCCGTTATTTGTAATCAGAGCGATCGCGCTGATGATGTGGTAGTGGAAGGGTTATTACAACCGGTTACCCTCGAATCGAATCAGGTTCAACAACTGGAAAGGGCCACCCTCCAAGAAAAGCTCAACCTCTATCAATCTTACGATCTTTGGCATGAAAAGTTAGATGCGTTAGCCACCATCAAGCGATCGCAGCCCCAAAATTCTCAAGCGTCTCAACAGTTGGGACAGTTACTCGAGTACGTCAGATTAGATGCTAGTCTTGGCCAACAACCCTTACTAGAGACTCAACGGCTCAGTTTATAACCTTTATTGACGATATACGAGGCTTTTGAGAAAAAATTGCGGTAACACTAACATCCTGCGCCAACGCCACGGCTCTTGATACAGTCGATAGAGCCACTCTAGATTATTATTACGCAACCAACCGGGGGCGCGTTTTTTGGTGCCTGACCAAATATCAAAACTGCCTCCTACACCAACCCAAATGGCTTGGGGGCATAATTCTCTATGTTCACGAATCCAAACTTCTTGGCGAGGAACCCCTAACCCTACCAAAATTAAGCTAGGTTGTTGTGCTTTTAAGGTCTGTTTCCAGGTTTCCTGTTCTTCTGGGGAAAGATAGCCATGAGCGGTAATAATATTAACATTAGGCAGTTTAGCCCGCCATTGCTTAGCGGCTGCTTCTGTGACCCCTGGTTGACCGCCGTAAAAGGCAATTTTATTCCCTTGGCCATCGGTTCCGAACGCTTCAATCAAAGACTGGGCCAGTTCAATTCCTGGACACCGTTGCTGTTGTTGTCCCCTCATCTTTAGATAGATAACCACTCCTGCACCATCAGGAATGACTAAATCGGCTTCTTGGATGATTTGAGCCACCAGAGGGTCTTGTTGGGCTAACATGGCCATTTCTGCGTTAATGGTGACCACATGAACCCCTTGACCGTTTTGGCCACGTTCTAGCAACCACTGGGTATAGTTATCGCATAAATGAACCGGCAAACCAAGCACAGAAGATGTTTTAGGAGAAGTTAACATAACTTTCAGCGTGAGTTATCAATATTTCGGTGCAGAGAGTGTGGGGAGTGTGGGGAGAATTAATCTTTCAAACGCCTAAAATTAGGCAAAATAATCAAACCAATTAACCCCAACCAAGCAAAACCACTAACCCAGTTAGCCCAAGCTAACCCATGAAAGGTGGTGCGAATGGTGTAAGTCCCTGGTTTGAGGTCTAACCCTGTTAGATTATAATCCCGATAATGAACCGGAAATCCCTTTTTAAATCGCTCGTCGTTAACCCAAACTTTCATCATCTGGGGATAATACAAGACGGGTAACTGGACAATGTTAGCCTCTTGTGTAACAGTGATTTCGCACACCGTACTCACCCCCTGTTGTTGACAGTTATCTTCGGTTTCGGTGACAGGAATTAAGGTGTGTTTGGGTAACATTCCGTCTAGATACAGTTTGCTAATGCGGATATTCAAAGGTTGACCATCACGGGTTGCTCCTTTGACCACAAATTTTAAGCCAAAATCATTGCTAGATTCGGGAAGGGATGGAAAGGGGACTTTTCCTTTTAATTCACGGGAAATCAGAGCAAAAGAACCAATGGTTTTACCATCAATATGAACTTCTAAGGTAGCCGTATCCGCAATATTTTCTAAAGACACTTCTCCTTCGATAAATAGTATGGGGTTTTCTCCTTCTTCCCAAATTGGATAACGTAATTCTGCTTCTAGCAGTAAAGGATGATTAACAAAGGTATTCCAGGTGCTATATCCAGGTGTCCAGTCGGGGTGCAAAAGGAGTAAGTCAGCTTTACCGTAGAGGGTTGTGATGGGGGAACGATAAAGATAGTCTAAGGCCCCAGAATACCTGAATAGGGGTTCTTTTTTTAATTCATCAACCGTTAAAGTACCTTTGGGTGCCGGTAACCAAGGACGACTGACGAGAATAATTAACAGGATACCAATAATGAGATGACGGCGATCGAGTCTTCTGCGAAAGATGAGTACAGTGGCGTAGGCCGTTAATAAAGCGCCAGACCACATGACATGGGTGAGAAATCGGAAGGTAAATTGAGTTACCCACAGTTGACGGGGGATAATAACCCAAATATTAATGGGACTCCAGGTTAAAAACAAGGCAATGCCAAATACCCACAGTAACCCCAGCATATAGGGGCGAGTTTGCTGTAATTTAGGGGGCAAAGACGGGGCAAAATAATGATAGTACATGACCACTCCCCAAGCAGCTAATAAAATCCATCCCACCGCCGGATGTAAACCGTAAGTACCGGCTAAACCGGTTTGGGAGGGTTCGGGGGGTAAGGAGGTGGGGGACAGTAAGTTAGCTAGGGGTGTATAAGTATTGGTGCCAAAGGGGTTATTAGCTGAGATTTGTTTACGAATGGAAAGATGGGAAGAAATAAAGACGACGGGGCCTAGGAAATAAAAGCTAAGTAACCATCCTAAACCGTATCCTTGAAGGGGAGGAAGTAAACGAGAAAAGGTAAAGTCTGTTTTTCGGGTTTGGATAACAACAATTAGGGCTAAAAGTGCAATGAATAAAGTGCAGTAGACAAAGGTAATAAGATGAGTAACAGCTAAACAAAACCAACTAAAAGAACTGAGGATTAGATAACGTCGTTTGCCAGTTGAGTAAGATTGAATCACATAATATAAAACGACGGGTAAAATGCCTTGGGCAATGGCTTCGGTAAAGGCTCCTCTTGCATGAATATTATTTAAAAGATAGGGAGCCGACATATAAGCAATTCCTGCTAAAACGCCAGCAATACGGGATTGTGTTAATTTTAAACTGAGGCGATAAATGTAAAATCCCCCAACGATTAAGGCGAGGATAATTACTAATTTGTAGGCTTCATAAGGATTGGTTGGGGTGACTAATTTATAAAACCAACCTCCGAGAAAATAGGGCAATTGACTATAAAATTGAAACCCTGGATAACGCCAACCATTGTCTTCAATGGGAGCCACTCTTAGGGGAAATTGGCCTTCGATAATAGCGGTTCTTGCTTGAGCAACATAACCAACATGGGAGGCCGTATCACCAAACATACCATTAATGATTTTTGATGAGGCCATGGGTGCCATTAATGATAAGGCAATTACGCTATATAAGAGGATAATTCCTAGGGCAATACGATGTTTATATAGCCATTGATAAATCGATTTTATGATGTCTTTTGGGGTCATGTAAAATAAAATTATTAACTAAGTTTATAAACAAAAATAATTTGGTTTCGAGAATAAATAGGTTGATTATTAATTAGAAATTTCCAGTTTTTAGCAGCAATAGTATTCGTCTCTTTTTGAGCATAAATTTGTTGTTTTACGGTACTATCAATGAGTAGATAGTGATAAGGTAGTTGGGTAATGGTTTCTGTTTCTGGGTTAAATCTAGGTTGAGCATAATAGGATTGAATATTGATGGGATAGTCTTTTATTTGACTGAATAAGTCAAGATACTGAACAAACCCGATATTAACCCCAAATAGTTGATAAGTAATAACATTTTCATTGTCCTTTGGTAGTAAATTGTGAGTTAGGAGGTATTCTACACTATGTTTAGTTTCTTGTCCCCAGTTAATGGTTGAATCATCGGCCAATTTCCATTTTTCTTGAGTCCAAAGTGGGTTAACATAGCTCAAAGATTGGGGAATTCCTACCACACCTAAGTAAATATAAAGGGTTAATCCTCCTAGTAAGACGTATTTTTGCCATTTATGTTTCAATAAGATGGTTAAACTGGCCAGAAATAGGTAAACAAATAAGATAATCGGGTAAAAATATCGATAACCAATAATGAAGCGACTATCTTTCGTTAACCAAAAATAAATGAGAGGATAAGCACAGGCTAAAATAATTAAGGGTAAGGTTTGTTGATTAATATAGTGTTTAATTACTGTCTTCTGAGAAACAATTTTATAAATTAAAATTGATATCAAAAATAATCCTAGAATAAATAGACCAGGATTTTCTTTAAACCAAAATATTTTAGCTAAATAATCTAAGGAAGTAATCGAGACAAAGTTTCCATTCCAAAAGGGTTCTCTAATTCCTCCTGCTGTACTCAAATTCATGCCAATTCCATTAATATAAGCTCTTAAATTATCAAAGATAGATTGATTGGGCAAATTACTAAATGCCAGACGATACATAAGACTAATCAATATAACTTGTATAATTAAGCTAAAAATGCCTAATCCTAAAAATTTACTTAGTCTATCTATTTTCTGTTTCTTGAATAAATAAAAACCAATAAATAGATAAGCTCCTATGGTAATGGGAAGTAAAATTAAATTACTAAATTTTGCATTAAGACCGATAAATAAACAAACGGTAAAAACAGAAAAATGAAGTGCTAAAAATTGACTATTTTCTTTAATAGCTGTGTCATAAATTACCATTAAAGTTAGAAGAGATAATAGAGCATATACACTGACACTCACATCAAAAGCAATTAAAAAATTATGACTATAAAAGCTAGGAGAAAAAACGTATAATACAGCAAATACTAGAGAAATTATAAAAGGAATTTTCTTAAATATAAAAGTATATAAATAAAGCCAAATAAAAATAAAACTATTAAAAATTAAATAAGGTAAACGTAACCTAAATAATAGACTTTGAAAATTATTAGGATTCTCCATTAAAATATTATAACCTAAATTAAAAGCCGCTAACCGTGCCTCAATACTCTCCTCACCACTAATGATATTAATACTAGGAACTTCGAGATTATAATCAGGATAAAATATATCGAAAATAAAAGAATTAATCAACTTAAAAAAGAGAGGATGTTCTTGATTTAATCCTAACCCTTTAGTATAAGCATAAGCAGCACCAATATAAGCAGATTCATCCGAAGTGACAGACGCTTGACTGATTAAATACAACCCAATTATATAATAACTAATGATTAAAAATATAAATAATAATTGTTGAGGAAAGTATTCAAGACTAAACTGTTTCAAACCCATAAAACTCTAATCCATCAGGATTAGTCTATTTTAAATGCTAGTGATTAGGTCTATCACAAGTTGAGTTATTTGTCAATTAATTAAAAACTACTGTAATCTAAGGAACTTACAACATAGGAATAGGAGTCTTATAATTGAACGTTCAGCTTAATCTGTCGAGATAGACAACCTAATTAAACTATGGCCATTAAGGATTATCTAATCAATAAACTACGTAGAATTTTAGGTATTATTGATATTTTAGCAGCCCTTGATCAAGTTTTAAAAGATCAAAAACGGGAATTAGTCAAAGAACTTATTAATCAAATTAAACCCGGAAGTATTGTGGAGTGTCGTATCAATGGGGTTGAACTTTTATCCCCCATTGAACCTTTACAAGTTTATCAACATTGTGTGTCTCCAGTGGCTGAGCAAAAACTGAATTTTTTAGTTGAAAATCATTGCGCTCAATGGTTAAGTTCTCATCTTAACTATGGAGATACGGTACTAGATATTGGTGCAGCCTTTGGCGTTATTAGTTTGCCTTTAGCCAAAGCAGTTGGGAAAAAAGGTCATGTTTATGCCTTTGAACCCGCTAAAAATACCCAAGACATTTTACAAAAACTTTTAAATCTAAATCACTTTTCTAATATTACGTTAGTTACTCAAGCAATTTCCGATCAATCAGGAACAGCCGAATTTATTGAATATAGTAAAGACAATGATTCATCTTGGGCTTCAGATACCTCAGCTTTAGCCTCAGACGATAATATCGATCAACATAAAAACTTTACAACTTATCAAGTATCCATAACAACTTTAGATGAGTATGTAACAGAAAATACCTTAGAACCATCAGCAATTAAAATGGATATTGAAGGCTTTGAATTTTATGCGTTACAGGGGGCAAAACAAACCTTAAAAAAATATTTACCTTACTTGTGTATTGATATTCATGCTGATGTTAAAACAGGCAAATCTTCCTCAGTGGAAATTGAACCTTTTTTACAGTCTCTTGGTTATCAATTGACAATGGAAGAACATACCCTTTATGCCATTCCCCCTAAAAAAACTTAACAAGATACAATAGGTTAATCATGGATGTGTGAAACCATAAGTTTTTAACTTGTCGTTTCTCAAAAACCTAAGAGGATGTGAACGGTGTTAATTTCAATTATTGTCCCCTGTTATAACGAACAAGAAGTTATCCACATAACTCATAGTCGTTTAGTCTCCGTTTTAGAAGAAATAACCCCCCAATTTGAACTGATTTACGTTGATGATGGGAGTCAAGATGAAACAGCTAACCATCTACGACAACTACAGCAACGGGATCAACGGGTTAAAGTGGTGTTATTGTCCCGTAATTTTGGCCATCAAATGGCCGTCACTGCTGGACTCGATCATGTCAGTGGGGATGCTATTGTTTTAATTGATGCGGACTTGCAAGATCCCCCAGAAGTGATTAAAGAGATGGTGAACTGTTGGTATGAGGGGTATGATGTGGCCTATGGGGTTCGGACCGACAGACAAGGAGAAACCCCCTTTAAACTCTGGAGTGCAAAAGCATTTTATCGCGTTATGAACGGGTTATCTGATGTGGCGATTCCCCTCGATACGGGGGACTTTCGGTTAATGGACCGTCAGGTAGTCGAAGCTTTAAAAATGATGCCGGAACGCGATCGCTTTTTACGAGGAATGGTCAGTTGGGTGGGGTTTCGTCAAGTGGCGGTTCCCTATCAACGGAGTCGTCGGATGGCTGGGGTGAGTAAGTATCCTCTGTTCAAAATGATTCGTTTTGCGGTGGATGGGATTTTATCCTTTTCTTTGGTTCCCTTAAGACTGGCTATTTGGTCCGGTTTATTAACCGTTGCGTTGTCTATTATTGGCATTATTTATGCCTTATTTGTAAGACTTTTTACCATGAGTTGGGTTCCGGGTTGGACGATTTCTTTTATTGCGATTTTATTTATTGGGGGCATTCAATTGGTCTTTTTAGGGGTGATTGGTGAATATATTGGTCGCATTTATCGGGAAGATAAACGTCGTCCCCTTTATTTAGTCAGAGAAAGATTAGGCTTTGGATTTAATCAGCAAAATGGTCGTGTTAATGGAGTCAAACAAGTCTCCTACGCTGGAGAAAATGGCAACGAAATGCTTTAATAATTAAAGTTCTATTCCATTAACTAAGAGGGCAATTAATCTTGAATAATATCTGTCGTGTTTGTGATTCAACTCATTTAGAATTAGCCATTGATTTAGGTCATCAACCCTGGTGTAATAACTTCCTAAAACCCGAAGAAGTAGGTCAAGAACCCTTTTACCCCTTGCGGGTTTTATACTGTCATGATTGTGGAACCGTTCAGTTAGATTATACGGTCAAAAAAGAAATCATGTTCGGGGATCATACCTATCTTTCTGGGGTGACCAAATCTTTAAGTGAACACTTTAAAAATGTTGCCCAAGAAGTAAATGATCGCTTCTTTAAAGATACCCCCAATAAGTCGGTGTTAGATATTGGGTCTAATGATGGGACACAACTCAAACATTTTCAGGCATTAGGCTACGATGTGTTAGGGGTAGAATCTTCAAAAACTACGGCCAAAATAGCGGAAGAAGCAGGGGTTCCTACCGTTAATGATTTCTTCAATTTAGACGTAGTTAAACGCCTGGATCGTAAATTTCATGCCATTAATGCAGCCGGTGTCTTTTTCCATTTAGAAGAACTCCATTCCGTCACCGAAGGTATTAGGGAAGCCTTAACCGACGATGGTATTTTTGTGGTTCAATTCCTTTATATGAAGCGAATTGTTGATAATTTAGCCTTTGATCAAATTTATCACGAACATCTTTTATATTACAATTTAAACACCATTGAAGTCTTATTAAACCGTCATGGTTTATCTATGTTTGATGCTTATTTATCGCCCATTCATGGGGGATCAATTATTGGCTTTGTCACCCATCAAGGACAAAAAAATCCCAGCGATCGCTTACAAAAAATGCGTCAAGCAGAAGTGGATGAAAAAAGTAATGAATTTTCTACCTATTTAGACTTTTCCAAGCGCATTGAACAGATGAAAGCCGATAATTTAGCTTACTTAGATAAAGCTAAAAAAGAAGGTAAAACCGTTTGGGGTTTTGGCGCACCGGTTAAAGGAAATACCATGTTAAATTACTTCGGTGTTGGAACCCAATACCTCGATTATTTAGTAGAAAAAAATGAACTGAGACGGGGACTTTATTCTCCTGGGATGCACATTCCCATTGTCATTGAAAAAGAATTAACTGAACTCCCTGACATCTATTATGTATTAGCTTGGAACTTCAAAAAAGAAATTTTAGCCAATAATCAACATTTAATTGATCAAGGAATTGAGTTCTATTTTCCGGTTAATCCTCAAGATATTTAAACCTGATCGATTCCACTCTTTTCAAGGAGTGGAATCATCAATGGAACGGCTAGATGCTTTTTAATCGCGCCATTCTTCTTTGCTTAATAAATCGATAATAGAATCTCTCAGCAGAAAATCATGTCTTTCTAGTTCACATTCTACACTCGGCCATTCACAGGCTGGAATATATTTGCACAGAGTATAAATAGGTTGTCGTCGATGAAGTCTTCTTTCACGAACCAACCTAGCGGCCTCCTCTTTGATCACATCAATGGTGTATTTAGTAGGAGACTGAATAACTTTAAGCATAACGAACTTCCTCGCGGAGTTTGGTAGACATGACACAAATTAATGACCCACTTCTTATTATCCGTTATAGAAGATACAGTCTCAACAAAAGAAAACAAATTTTAATAACAACTAGAAAGTAGGGAAGATGGGGGAGTCTGGGAGACTGGTAGAAATCATTGATATATGTTCCCCGTCACCTGATCACTCCCCGTACTTCCCACCCTTCCTATGAATTAGGCTTACAATGCGCCGCTACTAGCTAACCCTAAAATAACACCAGCCCCTAAAATATGGCCAAAGCTGGTAGTTCCTAGTAAGGCACCTAAACCCATTCCACCAAACATTTGAGGAGAGGGTAACCCCGGTCCCTCGCTAGGTTTGGCAATGGTAAATTTTCCGACAGCGATCGCAAAAATATTGCAAACGATCATGATCATGGCAACTTTGGGACTCCATCCGATGGTGGTAGGAACCGCAGAAGCTGCTAAGAGTAGGGTAGAGTACATGACAGTGAGTTCTCCTAGAAAAAACATATCTATAAGTCTTTAATGTTAAGAATTAAGCCCCTTCTGTCAATGCTCATGTTGCAATACTTAACGAAAAGAGAAATTTTGCTCTAAATTCCATTTTTGTGCTACGATACTATACTGTGCCTTGGAGAGGTGGCTGAGTGGTTGAAAGCGGCTCCCTGCTAAGGAGTTATGGGGTAACACCCATCGAGGGTTCGAATCCCTCCCTCTCCGTCCGTTTCAGTCAGATAACATCAGAGACAATTACGAGTAGGTTGATAAGGATAGTAAGCCAAAATTGATGAATCGAAAAACCCACGGCGCGATCGCCGCCGGACATCCTAAAACGGCACAAGCGGGTCAAATCATATTGGAATTAGGGGGTAATGCTTTTGATGCGGCGATCGCTGCTATGTTAGCCTCGTTTGTGGTAGAATCCACCTTAACCTCTTCGGCGGGTGGCGGCTTTTTATTAGCCCATACCCAAGAAAAGGAAAGTATTTTATTTGATTTTTTTTCTCAAACCCCACGGGTTAAAAAAGCGGTTGAAGACATTGAATTTTATCCCGTTAATATTAACTTTGGGGGAGCGATCCAAGTGTTCCATATTGGTCGTGGTTCTATTGCCATTCCTAGTAGTTTAATGGGTTTGTTTGAGGTTCATCAACAACTGGGTAAATTACCTTTTTCAGTGGTGATTGAACCAGCTATTGACTATGCTAGAAATGGGTATGAAGTCACCCCTTACAATCGAGTTACATTTGAAATTCTTGAACCTATTTTAAGGGGTTCTAAAGAGTCGAAGAAAATCTATTTATCGAATAATGAACTATTAAATATAGGAGACATAGCGTATCTTAAAGATTTTGCCAATGTCTTAGAAGAATTGGCGAAAAAAGGAATCCAAGAATTTTATCAGGGAGAGATTGCTCATCAACTGTTAAAAGATATGAAACAAGGGGGTTATTTAACGCAAGAAGATTTGAAACATTATCGTGTTATTAAACGAAAGCCGTTAAAACTTAACTATAGAGGCTATCAATTATTAACGAATCCCCCTCCCAGTTCAGGTGGTATTTTGATTAATTATGCCCTCAAACTTCTAGAAAGCGTTGATTTTAACTCTTTGGATTTTGGTGGTCAAACCCATTTACAAATATTAGCAACGGTTATGGCATTAACCAATGATGCGAGAACAATTAACTACGATAATTATATTTATGAAGATAATATAGTCAGTCAATTTTTAAGTCCCAAAAATCTTCTAGACTCTCAAAAAAAGTTACAAAAAGCTATTAATAAATGGGGCAGTACCACCCATATTAGTGTGATTGATGAAGACGGTAATGCAGCCAGTGTTACCAACTCTAATGGCGAAGGTTCCTCTTATGTAATTCCTAACACGGGAATTATGCTCAATAATATGTTAGGAGAAGCGGATTTAAACCCGTTAGGATTTCATCGTTGGCCTTGTAATTGTCGTATTTCTTCGATGATGTCTCCTACCATGATTCTCAAAGAAGGAAAACCAGAAATTGTCTTAGGTTCAGGGGGGTCAAATCGCATTAGAACGGCTCTTTTGCAAGTCATTTCTAACTTATTAGACTTTAATTTTTCTTTAGAAGAAGCCATTAATCAACCCAGAATTCATTGGGAAAATAATCTTTTTAATATAGAACCGAGGGAACAATTAGAAACCATTGAAAACTTACAACTACCTCCAGAAACCAAGACGATTCTCTGGCAAGAATTGAGTATGTTTTTTGGTGGGGTTCATGGCGTGAGACACAAGGAAAATGATGGTTTAGAAGCCATCGGAGATACCAGACGCTCTGGGGTTGGCCTTGTTGTTTAACCGAATGTCGTGCAGAATTCCCTACTTATTATTCAACATGATAGAGAGAGGCTCCTGGCCGTTCCTGTCCCCATTTCATCAATTGATCTAAAACAGAACGAGGAACCCCAGAGCGACGAGAGGCTCCATTGAGTCCGGCTCCCCGTCGTAACAAATTGATAGCGGTTTGCACCTTACGATACATTCTCGTTCCATAGCGAATCTGTTTTTTATCGTGAGCGATCACTAACCCATAAGCGATATCGTTGGCAATTTGAATGGATACCTCTTGAGCGAGTCGTCTCTTGGTTTCTTCAACAGACATAGACTGATGACGACTCCGTGTTTGTTGATAAGGAACTTGAGGAAAATTCAATACGTCATTGGGTGTATATGATGTGGAAAATAAGCTAGAGGATTGAACGCCTGAGGCTACCTCTGTAAAACAGCTTAAGATATAGCTACTTAATAAGAGACAGGTGATATATTTCATAGAGCAACTGTACCCAATCTACAAGTTGGGGTGTGTGCGTTTAGTAGAACTGAGTTTGTTGTTTAATGTAGCAAATATTTAGAATTTTAAGGAGGGAGAAGGGCTGTTAAAGCTTTAAAACCCTCCTGCCTTCTGCCCTCTGCCTCCTGCCTCCTGCCTCGTCCGAAGGGTTGTTAAACAGTAGAAATTGTAACAATGGCTTCTCCTGTCAAGCTAAAAGCGCGAACCTCGGTAATTTGCACCTTAACTAATTGTCCTTTTAATTCCTCAATATTCCCCTGAAAGAAGGTTAACCGATTACCTTGGGTTCTTCCCATGACTTGACTGTTATCTTTGGGGTTTTCATCTTCTACTAATACTTCTTCGATTCTGTTTAAATATCGTTGGGAGCGTTGGGCTGCTTTTTGTGCCACTAAATGGTTTAATCGTTGTAAGCGATCGCTTTTTATTTCCTCGCTTAATTGATTGTCCCAAAGGGCCGCTGGTGTGCCGGGACGAGGGGAATAAGCGGCGGTATTCAATTGATCAAACCCAATATCATCCACCAATTTTAAGGTGTTTTCAAACTGTGCTTCGGTTTCTCCCGGAAACCCAACAATGGCATCAGCACTGATGGAAGCATCGGGCATAGATTCGCGAATTTTATCAATAATGTGTCGATATTTTTCGTGAGTGTAACCCCGTTTCATGGCTTTTAAAATCTCATTATCCCCTGACTGAAAAGGGATATGAAAATGTTCACACACTTTGGGTAATTCGTGACAAGCTTTAATCAGTCGTTCGGTAAAATAACGGGGGTGACTCGTAGCAAATCTCAGTCGTTCAATGCCAGAAATATCGTGAACTTGATACAGTAAATCCGTTAACGTATGTTGATGTCTTCCTGTTTCCGTTACCCCGGGTAAATCTCGACCATAAGCATCAATATTTTGCCCCAATAAGGTAACTTCTTTATACCCTTGTTTTCCTAACTGTTCCATCTCAGCATAAATAGCTTCAGGGGTACGAGATTGTTCTACGCCTCTCACGTTAGGAACCACACAATAACTACACCGTTCATTACAACCATAAATGATATTTACCCAAGCGGTGACGCTACTATCGCGACGGGGTTTGGTAATATCTTCTACGATATGAATGGGTTCCGTGGCAACTACTTGATTGCCGTCAAAAACCTGAGTGAGTAAATCTTCTAAACGGTTGGCGTGTTGCGGTCCCATGACTAAATCTAATTCAGGAACCCGTCTTAATATTTTTTCTCCTTCCTGTTGCGCTACACATCCGGCTACCACTAAGGTTAAGTCAGGATGTTGGTGTTTCCGTTTGGCCTGTCTTCCCAGATAAGAATAAACCTTTTGTTCGGCATTATCTCGAATGGTACAGGTATTATAAACAATTAAATCTGCCCCGTTGGGGTCTTGGGACCATTGAAACCCCATATCTTCCAAAATACCAGCCATGCGTTCTGAGTCAGCTTTATTCATCTGACAGCCAAAGGTGGTGATATGGTAACGGCGTGGGGTAGAGGTCATGGTCATCCAATTTGTTTAACGTCCAACTTTTTATTATAGTGCTAATATCAATCAGTTGCTTGATTTCTCTTCTCATGTTCAACGATCTAATCATTGGCAACAAATTCGTTTAATTTTAAATAATAAATATTTATTAACAATTAAAGAAAACCTAATGATACTACAAACTGAAAAACAAAAAACTTACACCCCTCAAGAATATTTAGACCTAGAAGTTGAGGCAAAAGATCGCCATGAATATAGAAACGGAGAAATGATTGTTATCTCTGGTGGAACTCCTAATCATAATCGAATTACTGGTAATTTTTCTGCTGCCTTAAACTTTGCTTTTAAAGGTCAACCCTATGATGTGTTTATCACCGATCAACGTTTGTGGATTCCTAGTACAAAGACGTATACTTATCCTGATATTATGATTGTTCAAGGGGAAATACAATTACAAGAAGGACGAAACGATACTATTATTAATCCTTTGCTAATCGCTGAAGTGTTATCTCAATCCACAGAAGCGTATGATAGGGGTGATAAATTTAGTGCCTATCGAACCATTCCAAGTTTACAAGAATATATTTTAATTCAACAATATTCCCCCCATATTGAACAATTTAGTAAAACCGAATCAGGACAATGGTTATTATCTGATTATGACGGACAAGAAGCCACTCTTACTTTAAAATCTATTTCTTTAGAAATTCCCCTTGTAGATATTTATGATAAAGTTGATTTCCATAATAAAAAATAGTTTTAACTTTTTTAGATGAATAGCTTAAATTCTCCTTTGAATAACCGTTTATTAGCTGCTTTACCTCAACAGGAATATCAGCGAATTTCTCCTCATTTAGAGTTTGTCGATCTTCGTTTGGGACAAGTTCTTTATGAAGCTAATACCCTGATTGAATGGGTTTATTTCCCCCATCATTCCATGATTTCTATTGTTTCCAGATTATCGGGTAATATTACCACTGAAATTGGTTTAATTGGGAAAGAAGGAATGATTGGTCTTCCTGTTATTTTAGGGGGCAAATATGCGATTCATCAAGCCATTGTTCAAGTAGCTGATGGGGCTTTTAAACTGAGTTCAGATAAGCTAAAACAAGAGTTTGCAAGAGGAGAAACCTTACATAAACTTTTGTTATTGTACACAGAAACACGCTTACAACAAATTTCCCAAATCGCTGTTTGTAAGTCTCATCATTGTATTGAAAGAAGATTTTGCCGTTGGTTATTGTTAGTTCATGATGGGGTGGGTAATGATACCTTATTACTCACCCAAAAATTTATGGCACAAATGTTAGGGGTTCGTCGTGCGAGTGTAACAGAAGCTGCTTATAAACTACAAGAATTAGGACTGATTCGTTATCAAAGAGGAGAGATAACAATTTTAAATAGACCAGGGTTAGAACAACGAGTTTGTCAATGTTATCATCTCATTTCTCAAGAGTTTAATCGTTTAATGACTTTATCAAAATTTGACTAATCAAACATTTTTTTATATCAAGTCCACTTATCATCGTAGAGTAATATTTTTTCTCCCCCTGCTTACTCTGCTTTTTCTGCCTTCTTAATATGATTATCTACTGTCTAACGCAGATTTCGTATTAATCCTCTTCCCAGATTAAGGCCAGATTTATTTTACTTTTTTCTTTGACTAAAATTTCTCCTACTTGTTGGTAATTTTCTGTTAAAACTTTGGGAATATTCTGGTTTATTAAAGCAACTATTTTGTTTCTTTGTTCTAAAGAATATTGACAGTAAGTATAGCAATCAGGTTTCAGTTGTGAGAAAATGACAAAGAGGATTTAACATTGTTAAATCCCTACAGCAGCTTATTGGTAGGGACATAATATTATTATGTCCTCATGGGTTCTCATATATCATTCCTGATT
>JASJDN010000079.1 GCA_030065205.1 Crocosphaera sp. | reverse complement strand
CAATGCAGTTGGTGGCAGTATTCGGAGAGAAAACCCGTAAGGTGGGATTACGTCGAAAAAATAAGACCCCTGCCAACAAAAAACACAAATTTGTGATAGGCGTTAGGAACTAGCGTCTTTAGACGTGGATAAGCGACCTCTATCTTGCAGGCTTTTCCGACTTGTTTGGTAAGTGGCTTAGTTGAAACGTTAGAAACCTCGCACAAAGCAAAGCGTCGTGCGTAGGTAGTTCATAACGTAATAACGCAACTTAGTATTAGCGATCGCCTACCCTGGATTAATGGTCTGGGGTGGGCTATTTATCGCTTCGCTTGAAGTTCCTCGCTCCGCTCCGGCTCTAGCGAACAGAAGTCAAAAGTCAGAATGAAAAAAGATGACTTTTTATGTTATTTTAGAGCGACAATTTCCTGATTAATTTTTACTTCACACTTCACACTTCTGACTTCATTAATGGGAACTCAGTCGCTGGGCAGTGCGTAAAATTTGTCCGGCTAAAATGGCCGCGCCGAAGCCATTATCAATATTAACCACACCGATCCCCGTAGCGCAAGAATTGAGCATGGTTAACAAAGGTGCAACCCCTCCAAAACTGGTGCCATAACCCACACTGGTTGGGACTCCAATCACGGGACAATCCACCATACCCGCCACTACACTGGGCAACGCGCCTTCCATTCCCGCCACCACAATAATGACATCTGCGTTATTTAATAAGTCTTGATGGCTCAATAAACGATGAATACCCGCCACCCCCACATCCCATAGTCGTTGGGTCTGAAAACCGCATAATTGGGCGGTAATGGCTGCTTCCTCCGCCACTGGTAAATCCGCCGTCCCTGCGGTTAGAATAGAAATCACGCCGGGCCCTTGGGAGGGGAGTTGCCCCGTCTTCAAGACGCAAATTCGCGCGGTAGGATAGTAAATCAGAGAGGGGATCTCCGCTTCTAGTTGTTCGGCGATCGCTGTTTCAATACGAGTGGCCATCACCACTGGGGAGTGACGGGCCATAGTGGTCATAATTTGTATAATCTGGTCTGGGGTTTTACCCGGTCCCCAAATCACTTCCGGAAACCCGGTTCTCAGATGCCGATGATGGTCAACTTTAGCAAAGTCTGCTACGGGTTCAAAATGGAAGTGTTTGAGTTGTTGAAGGGCAGTGTCGGGGCTGATTTCTCCTGTGGCGATGGCATTTAGGAGTTCTTGTAGCGCGTCAGGGTTCATTCAATATCCATTATCCACAATCCATCCTCTAATTATCCCTCATTTTTTGTTCATTTTGGAGACACCGCCTAATAACATCACCATTGCCGCCATAAAAATAGCCAAAGCAAAGCCAGTCAAAATCCAATCCAATAGGGTATTCGGTTCCATCTTAATTATTAACAGAGGTGGTTTCTTTAAAATGAACGGAGGAATCAGGAAAATAATTTTGCCAATCTTCCCCTAAAACTATGGTAATATCAGAAGCCAAATTTCCTGTACTTTCTACTAATACTTCTCCTAATCCTAAATCGGCCCGCAGAGTAGCCGCGCCCAGATCATCCCCATTTTGAGCGACAATGCGAGTGGTTTCTAGGGTTTGAGGCCATTGATCACTGACAAAAATACGACGATAGCCGGCTTCCCTTAAATAAGTTACCATACGCTGCACAGCTTCAGGGTTTTCTGTACTGTCTTGAATAGCGATCTTAAGATTACTGGGGTTGGTTGGTTCTGCGTCAAAATCTAGTTGACCGTGGTCAAAATATTCCGCCATCATATTTTTAATCTGATAACGGTTGGGTAGCCAATAACTGACTTCTTGTTTCCCATCCCCACTAAACCGTCCAGGAAGCATTAACAGTTGAACGTTAGACCGTTTCGTTTGAGAGGCAAATCCTGATAGGGCGACTAATTCCTCTACGGTTAAATTGGTATCAATATAAGCACTAATAATGGATAAAATTTCGGGAATTCTTAATAGAGTTTGGGGTTTTAATGCCTGTTCAACTAAAGCCCGCATAAACATTTGTTGCCGTTGTACCCGACCAATATCCCCATAGCGATCGTAGCGAAATCGTAAAAAAGAAACGGCTTTTTCTCCATCTAAATGTTGTTCTCCTTCCTTGAGATCAATATATAGATGTTGACTGTGATCGGTGTATTTCATATCCTTGGGGACGTAGACATTGACCCCACCCAAAGCGTCAATGACTTTTTCAACCCCTTGAATATTAACCCGTACATAACGATCAACGGGAACGCCACCCAATAATTCACTGACGGTTTCGGCGGCTAAAGCTGGTCCCCCCTCATAGTTAGCTTCGTTAATTTTTTTTAGTTCGTAATTAATGGTGGTTTGGGTATCTCTGGGGATGGATAATAGACTCAGTTTGTTGCTGAGGGGATCAAACCGAATCAACACCATTGTATCGGACAAACCTTTGAAGGAGTTGACCAGAGCGTGATATCCTAGGTCTTCGATGGGTTTTTCATCCACTTCTGAGGTTAAAACTTTGGTTCCTAACACCAAGACGTTAACGGGACGACTCAACTCGGGAAGCCGTAAACTTTTATAAGAAATAGCTTCATTTTTGCTAAAAACTTCTTCTTGTTCAGGGGTTAGAGAACTTTGCTGTAGGGGAGTCGCAGATAGGGAAACAGCAATAAAAGCTCCGGCTGCAGCCGATGTTAAGGAAACGGCTGTGAGTCCTAAACTGATGAACAGCCAATTGAGTCCTTTGGGCTTGGTTTTAACAGAAGACTTCTGAGAACGCTTTTGGGGATGGGTTTTTTTCAGTGACACAGCTTTCCTCACACCTTTGATGTCGTCCACACAGGGTTAAACTTTACTGTCTAGCAACGTTTAACCACTACTACGACTATAGCTTGTTTGTTTAGGACGATGATCCTCCTAAGCCAATCATCCTACCATAGAGTTTACTTAACTTAACTTAGTTTTACACTTTTTCAAGCAATTGGCTACCATGATAGCGGTTTTCCATTGGGTGTATCAATATTCTAGTTAAGTTGAGTGTGGGGAGTGGGGAGAATTTAGATAAGGTATTAAAATAAGATAAATTATGTTTCTGATGGGGGGAAAATGATTATGATGAAAAGAGTTAAAAGATTCAATTTATGGTTGATTTTTCGATTTAAAGGTCTGATTATTTAAACTTTACTATAAATTTTTTTTACCAGCACATTATTAGATTTAGCCATAAATTAGTAAAACCTCCCCCCGTCTCCTTTTCTCCCCGTCAGTCTTATCTAGGAATTTAGATGATTAACAGCTTATGCGCTCGATTCTTGGTTCTTTAATTATTTTTGTTGTTTGTCCTTTATTGGGAAGCTTTCCTTTTATCGATTGGTTGATTTATGGGTTCAAAGGACAGAAATTATCCCAGTTAGGGACAGGTAATGTTTCTGTGTCTGCTGCTTTTTATCATGGGGGAACTTTTCTGGGGGTTTTAGCTGTTTTATCTGAAGCAGGAAAAGGCATTATTGCTGTTTTATTAGCTCGCCATTTTTTCCCTTATCAACCCTTT
This sequence comes from Crocosphaera sp., assembly GCA_030065205.1. Classification (GTDB taxonomy): domain Bacteria; phylum Cyanobacteriota; class Cyanobacteriia; order Cyanobacteriales; family Microcystaceae; genus Crocosphaera. The sequence goes on along the minus strand of JASJDN010000079.1, from coordinate 21,486 downwards.
TGGGAACTGATGGCATTGATGGCATTAATTATGGGAAGATATTGGCGAGGAAAAGGGGCAGGAACCACTAATTTATTTTGGGGGATGATGGTTCATGATTGGGCTGCTACTTTTTTGACTGCATTAATTGGGCTGAGTAGTTTTACTATTTTTCGGGATAGGATAACTGGTCGTTTAGTCGCTTTATTATTATTAGCTTTTATTTTAACCGTTAGACATCCCCATGATGTCCCTTATATTATCTTAGCTTGGAGTTTATCAGGGTTAATGGCTTGGATTTTTTATAAGATTCCTGATGATTTGTCTTTACCAGAAACTGGCGTTAAATCTTCTTCTAGAACCATGTTTAATTTTTTTCGAGGTGAAACATCTCTTCTGTCTTTAAATGATAAATTAGACGCTGATAAAGTAGGTCAAAAAGCTGCTAATTTAGCTTATTTAAGACGTTTAGGGTATGCGGTTCCTAATGGCTGGATTTTGTTTCCTGGAGATGATCCTCAAACCCTATTGAATTATATTGACCCCAGTATTGAACATCCTTTTGTTGTTCGCTCTTCTGCTAAAGGAGAAGATACAGAAACTGCATCAGCAGCCGGTCAATATTTAACCATTTTAAATGTTACCAATCAAGGGACTTTAAAGACAGCTATTTTAGACTGTTTGTCTGCTTATAATCACCCCCACGCTGTTAGGTATCGTAGAGATAAAGGGCAAACCGATGAGGGGATGGCTTTATTAATTCAAAAACAAATTCCAGGGACATTTTCAGGCGTGGCCTTTAGTCGAGATCCCGTTAATCCTGTGAATAATTGTGTCATCATTGAGGCATTACCTGGTTCAGCTAATCAAATTGTTTCCGGTAAAACGACTCCTGAACACTATCAAGTTGAAGTGTATAATGACTTAGAAAATGATGTCATTAATATCAAAAATGCAGAGGGAATAAAATCAAGAAATGTTCCTGATTTTGTTGTTGAAAAAGTTGCCATTTTAGCCAGGGATATTGAAACGTTATATCATGGTATTCCTCAAGATATGGAGTGGAGTTATGATGGAGAAACGTTATGGATATTACAAACCAGAACCATTACCAATTTACAACCAATTTGGACGAGGAAAATTGCAGCAGAAGTGATTCCAGGGGTTATACATCCTTTAACTTGGTCTGTTAATCAACCTTTAACTTGTGGGGTATGGGGTGATATTTTTACCCTTGTTTTAAAAGAAAAAGCAATCGATTTAGACTTTTCTCAAACCGCCACTTTACACTATCAGCAAGCCTATTTTAATGCTACTTTACTGGGGCAAATTTTTCGACGGATGGGACTACCTCCAGAAAGTTTGGACTTCCTAACAAGAGGAACAAAAATGACCAAACCATCCTTGATTTCAACTCTTAGTAATTTACCCGGCTTATTACGTTTATTGAAGAAGGAGTGGACTTTAGAAAAGGATTTTTGGCAAGATTATCGACAACAATTTAAACCTCAATTAGACCGATTACATTATCAAGATATTAGGCAACTTTCTCCTCAAGAATTATTGCAGAATATTGAAACTATTCTATCTATCTTAAAAATGGCGACTTATTATAGTATTTTAGCCCCTTTAAGTTTAGCGATAAGACAAGCTTTATTTAAAGTATCTCCTGAAACATTAAATAATAAAAATACACCAGAAATTGCTGCTTTACAAGCGTTAGAAACCTTAGCAAATGAAATTGTTTTGCTGATTAATGTTGATGAGATTAAAAGTGCCGATGATTTATTTTCAGCGTTAGAAAAAAATAAAGATGGAAACAAAATTATTCAAAACTTCGATTTAATTATAGAGAAATATGGTTATTTAAGTGATGTGGCCACTGATATTTCTGTTCCTTGTTGGGGAGATAACCCCTATACTGTTAAAACCCTGTTAAATCAGTTAATTAAAAACCAAAGTAAGCGAAAAAATACTGTTAGGGATAATCATAATAATTGGGTAAGCCAAAATGTTCAAAAAAGATTGAATCTGAAAGGAAAAGTTACAGAAACTTATTCTCAATTTTTAGCTCAATTACGCTGGCATTTTTTGGAAATAGCGAACCATTTAATTGAAAAAGATATAATTCAAGAACATCACGATATTTTTGAACTCACTTATAGCGAAATTGTGGAACTTGTCTTAGACAAAGACCAACAAGACTATTCAAAATTACAGACTGAGATCAAGAAAAGACAACAGGAATTTAATATCAATAAAAATTTAACCCATATTCCCTATATCGTTTATGGAAATAGGACAACTTTACCGAAAAATGAGAGTAATCTATCGAGTAATTCTCAGAGAAAATTTCAAGGTATTGGAGCAAGTTTTGGACAAGTAGAAGGGTATATTAAAGTTTGTTATAATTTTCAAGACATAGGAGAAATTAAACCCAATACTATTCTTGTGATTCCCTATGCTGACTCGGGGTGGGGACCCTTACTCGCCAATGCCAATGGTATCATAGCAGAGGTGGGAGGTGCTTTATCTCATGGGGCTATTATTGCACGAGAATACGGCATTCCTGCGGTGATGAATATTGATCATGCCACAAAACGATTTAAAGACGGACAACGGGTGAAAATTGATGGACAACAAGGTATGATTGAACTATTAGAAGATTAGATAGGAAAACTTATGGTTAAAATCCCGAAAAAGAAGATAAAAATTAAAGATTTACTCACAAAAATTCAGCAATTTGATTGGATAGTTATTAGTTGCATTTTGTTCCTAACCATAGGGATATTAACCGTATTAGTCATAGGAGATCAAGTTCCCTTTAAAGTCAAATATTTTAGTTGGGAAGGAAAAAAAATAGGGGTTAAAGATAAAGCATTTACCCTCAGTTTTAATCGTCCAGTTAATACTAATAGTGTTGAAAAGAACTTAATGATTGAACCTCCCCTTCCCGGAAAAATTACCTGGCAAGGAAGAACGTTAATTTATACTTTGAACGATCCCCCTATTTATGGAACTAATTACCAAATAAAATTAGAAAATATTCAGCCCAGTTATAATAACGAAACCCTTGAATCTTTTGTAAGTTTATTTAGTACCCGCGATCGCGTTTTTGCCTATATTGGTATTGAAGGAGAAGAAAAAGGTCGCTTAATTCTCTACAATATAACTAATCTCAATCAACCTCAAAAAACGATTTTGACACCCAGGGATTTAATTATTACTAATTTTAAGATTTATCCTGATAGTGAAAAAATCCTGTTTAGTGCCTTTGAACCGAATATTCGGGGTAAAGGATTAGCCAAACAAGAACTTTATACTGTAACCACAGGCTTTAATATTGATCCGTCCCAAGTTTCTTCCCAACGGGCCGGAAAACTGAAACGAATTCTTGACGCTAACGAGTACCAAAATATCAGTTTTGCCCTCTCTAACAATGGTAAAGTGATTATAGTAGAACGAGTGAATCAGAGCAATACTAATGATAGTAGTTTATGGATCATTACTGAAGATAATCAACCCATATCTTTAGGAATTCCTGGAACTGAATTTCTTATTTCTCCCGATGGAAAACGGTTAGCGGTGAGTCAACAAGGAGGGGTTCGCATCGTTTCTTTAGGCGCTGATGGGGGAACGTCTCGTCTTCTTCAAAACTACGAAAAACCACTGAATTTTTCTGACAATGGAGAGAAACTTTTGCTCATCAAAGATAATATAGATTATACTCGCTCTTTAATCCTTGTTGATCAAGACGGAGAAAGTAAAGAACTCTTTAGGACTTCTTATCCTATTCTAGATTGTCAATTTGAACCTAGAGAACAAAAGGAATTATACTGTTTAAAAACAGATATTATTCAAGGAGAAAATGGGCAATATAGAGAAGAACCTTTTTTATCAGTGGTGAATATAGAAAAAGGAACCGATTTACCTTTATTAGCCCTACCTAATTATCGGAATGTGGTGTTGAGTATGTCTCCTGATGGCGTGGCTTTATTATTTGACCAAGTGGTGACAACCGTCCCCCAGTCTTCGTCTGATTTACTAACCAGTAATAAAGATGCGATCGCTGATGGGCAAGTTTGGTTACTTCCTTTACCTGATTTGAAAGAAGCCAATCAATCTTTAAAAATTCAACCACAAGAACTTGTTTTTGGTTTTCAACCTCAATGGTTACCTTAATTAAGGATGCGTTAAAATTAAAGATAGAGTCAACAAACAAACATCAAGAAGGTTAACATGAGTAAACTGATTGCTGTCATTGTCTTAGGTATTTATCTACTGGGAATCTGGAAGTTTTATTCTGGATATAATCGGACTAATTTTAACCGTCAGTTACCGACAAAAATAATGTTAGCATTACTTTGGCCAGTATTATTAGTTGTGAATACATCCTATCGTCAAAACTTTACTAAAGCGTTAAAAGGAAGAGATTATTAACCCTAACATGGAAAATTTTGGGAAACTGTGGCTAATTGGAGGAACCGGAGATAGTGTTAGTCTTCTTAATAGCATTACAGCCCATTCTTTTCCTTGTGTGGTGACAGTGACGACAGAGAAAGCTTCTCAACTTTATCCCACTAACCCTATTATTACTGTCCAAATCGGCAAATTAGATAAGGTGGGAATTCAAACGTTATGTCATCAGCAAACCGTTCGAGGAATTATTGATGCTTCCCACCCTTTTGCCCTTAATATATCTCGACAAGTGATTGAATTTGCTAAGGCTGAGGGCATTCCTTATTTACGTTACGAAAGACCTCGTTTAATCTCCAATTCTCATGCTATTTATCTTGATAGTTTTGAGGAGTTAATCGCGGGAAATTATCTAAAAAATAAGCGAGTTTTACTAACGGTTGGCTGTCAAACTTTATCTCAGTTTAAGTCATGGCATGAACAAGCAGTTTTATATACTCGTATTTTACCGAAATTAACCTCCTTTGAAATGGCAATAACAGCCGGATTTCCCGAAAGTCAAATCATTGCTTTACGTCCCCCTATTAGCTTAGAGTTAGAAAGAGCATTGTGGGAACAATGGAAGATTAATTTAGTGGTAACAAAAGCATCAGGTAAACAAGGAGGAGAAGATATTAAAGCAAAAGTAGCTGAAGCATTAGGCATTCCTCTTATTATTATTAAACGACCTTTATTAGATTATCCAGAGCAAACAGAGCAAATGTCTGATATCATTGAATTTTGTCATCAATGTTTTCAAGGATAAGTTATGTCTGATCCCATTACTCCTGCCATTAGCGATCGCATTTGTAAACACATGAACGAAGATCATAGTAATGCTATTGTTTTATACGCCAAAATCTTCGGAAATGTGTCAGAAGCAGAAACCGCTATCATGGAATCTATTGACCCTGAGGGGATGAATTTATCCGCTACAGTTAAAGGACAAAATATACCAATTCGTGTTAAATTTGACCACATTTTAAAGGACTCAGAAGACGCTCATCACACCTTAATTGATATGGTAAAACAAGCCAAAAGTTCTTCTCAAAGTTAATGCTTTACATGGTAATCATTAATCATATTAGGACATAATAATATTATGTCCCTACCAATACCCCCCTGTAGGGATTTAACACTGTTAAATCCTGAACACTGTTAAATCCTGAACACTGTTAAATCCTGAACACTGTTAAATCCTGAACACTGTTAAATCCTGAACACTGTTAAATTTTCCTACTCTTCTCATGACAGAAACCTGATTGCCAGATAGGGACAAAATTTAATCTAAAATAAAAAAAAACTCCCTCGTTATATGGGAGCTTTTATAAATGCTAAGATAACGAAAAAACAAGCCAAGAATCAGCATCAAGCTAGAATAACCTGATTAAAATTTCTTAGTAGCTATCATCACCAACAGTGGTTTTTAAAGCCAATAATAAATTCTCTTGGTTAAGGTGATCTGCTAACGTTTGTCTAAGGGATAAATCGATACTTTTAGTGGCTAAAATGTCTGACGCTTTTTGTCTGGCAAACGCACGACTGACCACATCTCCGTGTTCAATTTTTTGCATCAACTGATGTACTTCTTTTACTGTAGTCATGTTACTATTCCTATCATTATTATTAAGTTAATGGATAAAAACTTGCTACAAAATAGTCCAAAATAAACCGAGAGTGATAGTTATCTTTATAGTCATTATAATAAAAATATCAAAAAGTTAACTGACCACCAGTTATTATCTGAACTATTGTTATCTTAACAAATTATTAAAATATGATCAGTGATCGAGATCAATATAGACAATACCAAGCTTAAAAATTCGTGTTAAAGTAGGGTTTAATCATACTTTTATTGTTTATTTCGGTAACAAAAACCAAGAACTAGCTCATTTATGATCAATAATCTGACTATTGCCGCTATCCTAACTTTAAGTACCATTCTCTGGGTGGAAATTGTTCGGGACTGTTATCATGTCCTTTCCCACTATTGGCAACCGTTATATCGTCTTCATGGTTGGCATCACAAGGTATTTCGACCTGATTTGACCCCTGTCAGCGAAGAAATCTACCGTAAGGCACATTGGTATAATGATGTTCCTGAAGCGTTGGTGATGCTCACGTTAAGCCTCATTCCTGGCATTCTCTGTTATTACTATAACGTCCCTTATGGCTGGTTGGCCTGGTCAGGATCAATTTATACTTTAACTTTTTTAGGGGGAGCGATCGCCAGAGGTGCAGGGGTTCCCTACGTGGACGAGTTGACCGACATTACTCACCGTCCTGGTAATTTTACCACACTTCCTAATCCTTGGTTGGTTAATCGTCCTTATCATTGGCGACATCATTTTGATAATCAAAAAGCTTATTATTGTGGCACATTAATGTTAGTTGATAAGATTATGGGAACCGCTTTATCTTTGAAAGGAAAAACAGTTGCAGTCACTGGTGCATCAGGAACCTTAGGAATGGCTTTGTTAAAAGAGTTACAATTAAATGGGGCAAAAGTTGTGGCTTTTACCTCGAAAAATAAAGAAATTAGTTTAGAAAACTCACCCATTAAAACATTGACTTGGCAAGTAGGAAAAGAAAGTGAATTGCTCAATGAATTAGAAAAAATAGATATTTTAATTATTAATCATGGTCTTAATGTTCATGAGAAAAGAGATGAAGAAGCTATCTTAAAGTCTTATGAAGTGAATGCCTTTTCTGGTTGGCGGTTAATGGAAACATTCTTCAAAACCGTGAAAACTAATAAAGATAAAGTATGTAAAGAAGTTTGGATCAATACGTCAGAAGCAGAGGTCAATCCTGCGGTTAGTCCCCTTTATGAGCTTAGTAAACGCACTTTTGGTGACTTAATTACCTTGCGTCGTTTAGATGCACCTTGTGTGGTTAGAAAGTTAATTTTAGGTCCTTTTAAAAGTAATTTGAATCCGATTGGTGTTATGTCAGCAGATTGGGTAGCAAAACAAATTATTAAGGGCGCAAGATCCGATATTCGTAATATTATTGTTACCATTAATCCTATTACGTTTATTGCCTTTCCTGTTAAGGAATTTTGTCAAAGTTTATACTTTAAATTGTTTACAAAAGCATCATAAAAATGAAAAAAGTTGCGGTATTTGGTAATGCTGGTGGGGGTAAATCTACTTTGAGTAGAAAGTTATCTGAAATGACTAATTTACCCCTTTACATATTAGATAAAATTCAATTTAAACCTGGAGGAGTTCCAGTTCCTTATGAGGAATATAAACAGACTCATGATGAAATTATCAGCAAAGATGAATGGGTAATTGATGGGTTTGGTTCTTTTGAAACCGTATGGTTGCGATTAGAAAAAGCTGATACTTTGGTTTATATTGATTTACCTTTACCTGTTCATTTTTGGTGGGTAACAAAACGGTTAGTCACTGGGTTTTTTGTTCCCCCCAAAGGGTGGCCAGAAAATAGTCCTTTGTGGAAAAGTTCTATGAAGAGTTATAACGTCCTTTTTTTATGTCATAAACGGTTAACTCCTAGATATCGGGACTACGTTTTAGCAGCAGAAAAGACTAAAAAAGTTTATCATTTGAAATCAATTAAAGAGATCAAAGATTTTTATGAATTAATCGCTTAAAGTTGTATTATTTCGTTTAGAACATCTTAGTAATTGATAATAAATAAAACATTGAATAGAATTAGGTTTTGTTGGGTTTCGTTCCTCAACCCAACCTACATCTACTACATCTACAAGGGGACAATATACTTAAAATTCCAGGAAATAATTGCATCTGCTAAAATTAGGATAGCAAGTAACAATAAACCAATATTATTAGGGGTTTAACCCATGAGTGACTCTTCTACTGCTACATCTTCAATCGTCGAACTCCTTGAACGTATTGAGGATAAGATAGACAAAAACCATAAAGACGTTAAGGAAGAAATCAAACAAGTTAATCAAAAATTAGACACAATCGATAAACGCATCACAACCTTAGAAATTAAACAAGTAACCTTAATCGTAAAGGTTGAAGGTATTGATAAAATGCTACAAAATTTAGACGGAAGCCAAAAAAATCAGATTTGGGCTTTAATTTTTATCGTATTTTTTGCAGCAGCAATATTATTCCTCTATAACCCTTAATGCAATCAGAATAAATCTTTCTAATTACAGGGTTTAAAGATTTGCTAAAATCAAAGTAGTAAATAACAACAAATTAAGATTATTAGGTGTTTAAACCATGAGTGACTCCTCTACCGTTACCTATACTACCGCAGAAATCCTTAAACGTATTGAGGATAAGATAGATAGCAACCACAAAGAGATTAGACAAGAGATTAAAGAAATTAATCAGAAAATAGACAGCAACCACAAAGAGGTTAATGAGAAAATAGATAGTAACCACAAAGAGATTAAGCAAGAAATTAAAGAATTTCAGAAAGATGTTGATAAACGTCTCAATAATTTAGAAGTCGGACTAGGAACTTTAACCGAGAAAGTTGAGGGGATGGATAAGCGACTACAAAATGTAGAAGGAACCCAAAAAAATCAAATTTGGGCGTTAATTGTTATCGTCGCTAGTGCTATCATTACAGGTGGAGCAAAGTTATTTTTTACAACTAATCCTTAATAAATTCACTAAACTGAACTGTAATAATTATCAGATGTCCCTATTTTTGATAAAATTTATCAATTATTTAGGGAATTCCACCATATTTTTAAATCACTTTCATCAATATTTTGTTTAAAATATTTAATTTGTTCTGAATGACTAAGATTTTTGATTTCTGTCGCTATTTTGTCTTGACTTGATTGTTTAAAATCTATACAATCAAAGCTTTTTTTAATTGTTGTTCGTTTCATCAACACTCACCTCCAAAGGAGAAACAATAGTTAAAATGCCATAACCATTAAGAAGATTAATTTGATTATAACCTTTCATCTTATCCAAGCGAACAATGTGTTTAAAATTCCAGGAAATAATTGCATCTGCTCTTGCTACCGTTGCAGCAGCAACATGAGTTGCATCATTAATAGATTTTTCAGTAACCACTCCTGCATCAATATAATTATCCCTCAACTGTAAAATTTCATCATTTATATTAACCACTTCAATAACTTTTTTAGGAATCGATAATAAAATATCTTTAACTTTTTGAGGCGCATTAATTAATTCATTAATAACAATTTTACTAATTAGTAAAATAAATATTTCCTCTTTAATCGCTTTAATTACCTTATTATATTCTACAGAAAACTCATCATCTAAACAACCTCCGATAACTGATGTGTCAAGATAAACCCTAAGTTTTTTCATTGAATCTAATTAAATTAAGATGAGAAGACAAAACTTTTTTACTCATACTTAGAATAACATATTTGAGTGGTCATCTGCTACGTCATGAGATCGCCTTTTTTATAGGGTGCATTACACTATCGTAGCTGTAGGGTTTAACTATTGACTGATAAAGTTTTGTAGTTTTGTAGGGTGGGCAAGGTTTCTAAGAATGAAGTTAGGTTAGAGAAGTCTTTGACTTGCCCACCTTAGCATCTTAAAAGTTCTATTGATAAAAAGTCTCTAAGATTGGCTAAAATAATATTTAGGTGGGAAAATAGCAAGCAAGATGCTTGCACTACTTTATGTTTAACCCTCGAATAATATGGACGAACAACAATTAAAAGCTTATGTTAATCTAATCGAAGCATTACTCAACTGTCCTCAAGGGGAAGAACCCAACATCCTGCAAGAAAATGAGGGGTTAATTAATCAAGAGTTTATCCAAATAGTGAACCAATATGCAGACTGGTTAGAACAAGAACAACCAGAAGGGAATAATGCTGCTTGGTTACGCAGTTTCATTTTAAAAGAATATGCCAAGCGAAAAGGACGCAATATCGAAACCTATCAAAACTTTTTCTTAGAAGTATTACAAGCAGAAAACGTATTAGAGGGAAAAAAGCCGATAATTTAGAAGCAGCTATCCAAGCGTATAAGCAGTCTTTAAAAGTCTATACCCGTGACGCTTTTCCTTATGAATGGGCAAGAACACAAAATAATCTGGGGGCTGCTTATAGCGATCGCATCAGAGAACAAAAAGAAATTGAACGCGATCGTAATTTACAAATCAACATTTTTGCTATTGGTTCAAGTTTAGCAGTTGCAGGAATTATTGTCAGTAGTTATGGATTAGTGACACCCGAAAATCCTTTATTTACTCCGAAATTTTCCCATCATTTTCGTTCAGTTTCTCCTTTTTATAAATCTGTTTTCTTAAGCATTGTTTGTGCTATCATTACTTATTTTACAATCAAACTAATTCAGAAAATTATTCAAATGTTTACGAAAAAATAATCTGACTATTAATATTTAGTCAATGCAGAATTAAAATCTGAACATAAAATTTGCTACAATAGTCAGTAGATAAAAATACTATTTTATTATTGAATATGAGAGAAAAAGTTATTGATTGGCTAAAAGATAACGTTTCTGAACATCGCTTACAACACATTTTAGGTGTGGAAAAGATGTGTGAAGAATTAGCGATTCATCATAAAATTGATCATAAAAAAGCTGCACAAGCCGGGTTAATGCACGACTTGGCCAAGTTTTTTCCGCCTCCCAAACTATTAGAAATGGCTAAAAAAGAATATAACGAAATTGATTCCGTGTGTTTATCCAACCCCCATCTTTTACACGCAGACGTGAGCGCAATAGTAGCTAGAGATACCTTTGGTGTAACCGACGAAGACATTTTAGATGCGATTCGTAACCATACGTTAGGCCATCCAGAAATGAGTGATCTGAGTTGTATTGTCTTTATTGCTGATGCGTTAGAACCCAATAGAGGAAATACCCCAGAATTAGAAAAAATGCGTCAAGTAAGTTGGAAAAATCTCTATAAAAGTGTGCAAAAAACATCGGAATATTCCTTACAATATCTAATAAAAAATAATAAGACCATTCATCCTAGAGCCATTTTAACCCGTAATTGGGCGTTACATGAAGTGAGACCTAAGCATTAAAAAATATTAAATCTTGAGAAAATTAGGGACACAAAATTTAACATTTATTTTTTAAGTCTGTATTCTAAGATAAAGAATAACTGAACAGGAGAGAACAGTTTATGTTTATTACTAGAATTACAAAAATACTGTTTGTTTGTGTGATTTCATTGGTTCTATTTACAACGTCATTAGCAAATGCCGGTCCTGTAGTAACGTCTCGAGAATATAAATTAATTTTGGTTCCAAGCAACTTTAATGGTAGCAATCCAGATGATGCAGTTAATAATTATTGGAGCGAACTTCAGCTACTTGTTGAAGGGGAACCCATTAACAGAGAAATGAAAGGCTCTCTAAACCTTGCTAAGAACCGCACCGTTAAATTTTACGACACATCAGGAACCTGTCAACTGAAAAATAAAGACTTAGTATTTCGTGAAAGAGTTGAAAATGGGGACAGAGAAGTTGTACTTAAGTTCCGTTCACCTGATCGATATATTGCTGGTTCTCTACCTATAAGCGGTGACAAATCTAAGTTTGAAGAAGACATCAGCAAACCTTTTTGTTCCAAGTTTTCTTATTCAGCTAAGAAAACAATTCCAGTCACTAAAAACTTAAATAAAATGGATGATCCGGTAAGACTTTATCCCGAACTTAAAAAATACCAATTTGATCTTAATGAAGCTATAAAAGAAGTGAATGGGTTAACCATAAGTGAGAAAGTTTATGAAGGAGGTGAAGTAGATTTAGGCAATAAAGATGGTGAATTTGGTCTAACGTTGTGGTATGATTCTCCAAGTTCTACAGAACCAAAGATTGCTGAAATTTCTTTTAAATATAAAGATAAGACAAATCAAGAAGATTATTCAGAAGAGGTTGCTAGTCGAGCAAAACAAGTCTTTACAACAATGCAGGGAATGAATAACTGGGTATCGGATAAGTCACAAACGAAGACATCATTTGTTTATGAATATGGGACTACTCCTTTTTGTAATAAAAATTAGAAGATTGTGATGTCTTGAATTAGGAATTGAGGGGGAAATAAAAACTTACTTAATTAGTTTTAATGATTGATTTAATTATGGGAGTATCAGGCTCAGGAAAGACAACCATAGGGAAAGCATTAAGTCAACAATTAGGCTATGCTTTCTATGATGCCGATGATTTTCATCCCCCCCAAAATATTGCTAAAATGAGCCAAGGAATACCCTTAAATGATAGCGATCGCTTACCTTGGTTATTAGCAATAAAATCAGTGATCAATGAACATCAACAGTTAGAAAAAGACGCTATTATAACCTGTTCTGCATTAAAACAATCTTATCGGGATTTATTAGCAGAAAATACCACAGATATGAGCGTCATTTATTTAAAAGGAAGTTACGAAACCATTTTCAAACGATTACAACAACGATCAGAACATTTCATGAAAGAAAATATGTTACTCTCTCAGTTTCAAACATTAGAAGAACCAGAAAATGCTGTGATAATTGATATTAATTTAACCGTTTCAGAAATTGTCAAAGAGATTATTAATCAAACTTGCGCTAAAATAGACAGTAACATGAAGTAATAACCTATCCTTCCATGATTACCACTTCCAAACCGTCTACACAAACCGAACAAAACCATGAGATAATTTTTCCTCAAGGAGAATTTTGGAGTGATGAACCCCCTTTGGAAACCTATCTACACTTAACACAAATTATCTTATTACTAAAATCTTTGGAATGGTTATGGCAAGATAGAGAGGATTATTTTGCAGCCGGAAATTTAACTATTTATTATAGTCCTAAACAGAAAAAATCAGAATTCTTTAGAGGCCCTGACTTTTTTGTAGTCTTAGGAACGAAATGGAATCAAAAGCGTAAAAGTTGGGTGGTATGGGAAGAAGAAGGAAAATATCCCAATGTCATTATTGAAATTTTATCCGATAGTACCGCAGACACAGATAGGGGAGAAAAAAAAGAAATTTATCAAGATATATTTAGAACCCCTGATTACTTTTGGTTTGACCCCTATACATTAGAGTTTCAAGGGTTTACTTTAATCAGTGGAAAATATCAACCGATTCAACCTAATGAACAAGGATGGTTATGGAGTGAACAATTACAATTATATTTAGGAATTGATGAAGATAAATTACGGTATTTTACCTCAGAAGGCGAATTAGTTCCCAGTCCCGAAGAAGCAGCGAGTCAAGCTGAAGATAAAGCGATTCAAGCGGAAAACAGACTTATTCAAGAAAGACAACAAAAAGAATTAGCTTTACAGAAAATTGAACAATTACAAGCAAAATTAAGAGAATTAGGGGTTAATCCAGAAGAATAAAACAAAAGATTACTTACCAATACAAAAACGACTAAAAATTCTATCTAAAACTGATTCAGTGATTTCTTCTCCTGTAATTTCTCCTAATGCTTGAATCGCAGATCGTAGATCAATTGTCCAAAAATCTAAAGGTAAGTCTTCGGTGATGGTTGTTTGTACTTGTTGTAAGGCAATTTTGGCACGGGTTAAGGCTGCTGCTTGTCGTTGATTAATGGCAAAATCGAGGTTACTAGCGGTTATTTTGTCTTGATGAATAATTTTTAAAATGGCTGTTTCTAACCCTGCAATCCCTTCATTTTTAGCAGCCGAAGTCTTGACAATTGCTGTAATTTGTGTTGGTAATTGAGAGAAATCTGGAGTGGCTAAATCAATTTTATTAATGATTAAAATAACAGGACGATGATAGATTGCTTGATAAATTTCACTGTCTTGCTGAGTCCATCCCACCGTTGCATCAATGGTTAGTAAAATAAGATCCGCTTCCCTGGCCGCTAAGCGCGATCGCTCAACGCCGATCTTTTCCACTTGATCTGTGGTTTGGCGAATACCGGCGGTGTCTAAGACTTGGATGGGGATACCCCCTACTACTAACTGAGACTCAACCACATCCCTCGTAGTACCAGGTAAGTCCGTAACAATGGCGCGATCGCTACGACTCCAAGCATTCAACAAGCTTGATTTTCCCACATTGGGACGACCGACGATCGCCACTTTTAAGCCATTCCGTAACAATTCCCCTTGTGTTGCGGTGTTTAAAATGCTCTCAACTTCCCCTAAAATCTCCTCTAACCCCTGAGAAATTGCTTTTTCATCCAAAGGCGGTAAATCCTCTTCAAAGTCGATTCTAGCCTCAATTTCGGCGAGGATATCCAGACAATGATGACGTAAGGTTTGAATCGGTTGGGCCAGTTTTCCCTGCAACCCGGCCAAAGCCATTTGAGACGCTTGAGGCGATCTCGCCCCCACCAACTCGCTGATACTTTCAGCCTGAGTCAGATCAATTCTACCGTTGAGAAAAGCCCGGAGGGTAAATTCTCCTGGTTGGGCTAAGGTGGCTCCCGCTTCTATACATAACTGTAGCACCTGTTGCACCGGCATTATCCCCCCATGACAGTGAAACTCCACCACATCTTCACGGGTGTAGGAACGGGGTGCTAACATAATCAGTAGTAGGGCTTCATCGATCACCTCTTGGCTTTGGGGATGACGAATGTACCCGTAAAGGATACGATGAGACTGCCATTGTTGCTTTCCTGGGGCGATAAATAGGGTTTGAGCGATAGTTAGGGCTTTATTCCCCGATAAACGGATAACACCAATACTGCCTTGTTGGGGAACAATAGCAGTGGCGATCGCTGCAATGGTTTCTCCTTGGGTTATAATTTTTGTCATATCTTTGACCCAATATTATTAAATGACTGAAAACGATAAAAATTCAGGGAACTCAATTCTAAAATACCTATGTTTAAAAAAGAAGAAAAACCCTTAGAAGGAGAGGCATTAATTAAAGAAGTGTGTCGTCGTATCCGAGTAGCGAGAAGTTACTGGGATGCTCATAATAATCGAGCTTGTAGAAAAGAACGAGAACAGGCGTTATTATTATACAATCGTTTAAGTAAACAAGAAAAAGAAAAAATTCCCCAAGTGTTAAGAGTTTGGCTTCGTTATCGTAGTGAAAAGTATTTTGGTTCCCATCGAACCCCACCAGGAAAACGGAAGAAGAATAGAGGATAGTTTAATTATGTATAGAAAAATATTAGTCCCTTTAGCCTCTAGTGATGAAAGTCAAATTATCTTTTCTAAAGCATTAGAAATAGCCAAGAATAATAATAGTATTTTAAAGCTATTTCACTGTCTTTATTCAGAAGTCTATTTTACCCCTTATGGGACTTTTACCACATCAGAAGTCACTCAACTGGTTCCTCAATGGCGAGAAACTTTAGACCAAGAGGAAGAAAGCGTCAGAAAATGGTTAACCGAATACACTCAAAAAGCATCATCAGAAGGGGTTACCACAGAATGGGATTGTTTGATGGGAAATCCGAGTTCTTCTATTATTAAAACAGCAAAAAATTGGGAAGCTGATCTAATTATTATGGGACGTAGAGGGTTAACTGGTTTATCAGAGATGTTTTTAGGTAGTGTGAGTAATTATGTGGTTCATCATGCCCCTTGTAGTGTCTTATTGATTCAATAAAAAAGCCATGAACCTTCATTAATTCATGACTCAATTATCACTAAACAACCATATTTTTATTTCATAACTCTAACCGCAATGGTGCTAGTATTAAAGTTATAATCTTTACCTTCTAATTCGATTAAAGTACCAATTTTAACTTTTTGTTGACCCACAACTGCACCAGTATCGGTCATTTGTGCCTCACCTTTTAAAGTTAAAATCATGTCTTGAAAATAAACAACTTCTGGTCTAGGATCAGGAAGGGCTTTAACGGAGCCATCTGGTTGAGGAACGACCGTAGTACGAGGTAGAGGTTTAATGTCTTTGATCTCGAACGATCCAGACGGTTGATTACGGATAACGATATTCGTCTTTTTATCCTCACTAAACTGGTTAATGAGTGCTTCGGGATCGCTAACCCCTAAACCCCTGACGATAACATCAACTTCGATGGGTTTATTGGCAACTTGAGCAATGGTACTGGTTCCAGACTTGCCAGGAACGACAAAAATACCCACAATGACCAAAAAAATGGCTAAAGCAGCCCCTAAATCTAGGATACTAATTTTTCCGAATAAACGGCCTTTAGAATCTAATAGTTTCATAAATATACGTCAGTTTGTGTGAAAAGTAGGGTTATAACAAGATAGTCAACTGTCTTGGCCGTTTGGGACAAGACAAATTGCAGCAATTTTATCATAGTCTTTCCCCATTGAATATAGAAGACGGTTGATCATCTCAAAAGTATCCCGAAATCTAGAAAAATTGCTATCCTAAATAATATGAGTTCGGGGATCAGGGTTAAATAAATAATGAATAAGGAGCATAAACTGTGATGAATTCTACTAAATCAATTATTTTTGTTAGTATTTTGTCGATAATTGTACCGTTTAATTTTCCTAGTTTTGCTGTAGAAACTAATCCCATCATTAACTCTGTAGAAGTGGCTCAAAATACCGATCCAGAAACCTATGTTAAGGTTCAAGATATCAATAGTTTAGTGATGCAAATAACAGAAGGCGAATATCGATTTCGAGGTATATTAAAGCGAATCGGTTCTAAAGAATTTATTGGCAATGATCGCCAATCTCGTGTGGTTTTTAACCCTTATAATGGTCATATAATGGTATTTAGTGTGGCCACAGGAACGGAATTTTATAACTATTACATTGATCCGGTTTCTGGTGTGGGGGAAAATCCCGATACTATGTGTGATCCCGAAACTGAACCCTGTTAAATGTCATAATAGAATTATATCTTTGCAAATTAAGACTAAATCTATGCAAACTAAAAACGCGACTCATGTAAATTCTTCCCCTATTATTCCTTCTTTTCCTGATAGAGTGGCGACAGTTACTCGTACCACCAAAGAAACGGAGGTTTCTGTTAGTTTGAATTTAGATGGTCAAGGAAATTGTACAGCCGAAACGGGTATTCCTTTCCTAGATCATATGTTACATCAAATCGCTTCTCATGGCTTAATTGATTTAGAAATCAAAGCAACAGGAGACATTGAAATTGATGATCATCATACCAATGAAGACGTAGGAATAACCTTGGGTCAAGCATTAGGAAAAGCATTAGGCGATCGCAAAGGAATTGTCCGTTTTGGTCACTTTTTAGCCCCATTAGATGAAGCTTTGGTTCAAGTTACATTAGACTTTTCCGGACGACCCCATTTAAGTTATGGCCTACAAATTCCTACGGAAAGAGTAGGGACTTATGATACACAATTAGTGAGAGAATTTTTTGTGGCTATTGTTAATCATAGTCAGATGACGCTACATATTAAACAACTCGATGGTATCAATTCCCATCATATCATAGAAGCCACGTTTAAAGCCTTTGCAAGATCCATGAGAATGGCCTTAGAAATTGATCCCCGTCGCGCCCATTCTATCCCTAGTTCAAAAGGGGTTTTGATGACATAATTTCACTGTAGGGGCTTAATATTATTAAGCCCTATATTTAATTACTGTTTACGTCGTTTTGCTGCTTCTTGGAAACAATTAATATACTGTTGATGACCCCCAGGAAAAGCAACATTTAAGGTTAACGGATCATCTTTATCCCTGGAGTCACCAGGTCCTTCAATGACATAAGTTTGACCATTATTTTCTTCAAGTTTAAGGGGTTTTCTATTCTTAACTTCCCCGGCACTACTATCAATATAAACGATAATATTACCGGTATTAAATTCTTGACCCACTTCTTGAATTAATTGTAAGAAACCGCGATCGCTTCCCCCTCGACCAAAGCTTAAGTTACCCTTATTTTCTACTGCTTTACTGGTTACCGTATCTCCAACTCCTATCATAGTAGGCATTTGTTCAGGATCAAAATTTTCTTTAATTAATGTAATTAATTGATGATGGTTTCTTGGGGCGTTTCTCACACTAAAATCTTCACCTAGGGGATACTTTCCGATTCTTTGATAATAGTAACGGTTCAAAATACCTAACACTCCTACCTCTTTAACCCCTCCTTTTAACATAAATTGAAAGTCTGTGGTTCCTGAGTCTTTATCATTTGCTTCTTGCATAATTTCTTGTCCTGTTTCGTCTCTTCCTAAGTTGGGCGCATAATGAACAAAAAATGAATCTTCCAACCCTTCACTTGCCGCTTTTTCTAATAAGTCATCCATCAATTGTTTGATGTGTTGTTGTAGTTTGAAATAATAATCTTCTTGGTCAATAAATACATCATGAAAAACGTTTAAGTTAGCCGTAGGAGATACTTTATTATCTAAGATAGAAGCTTGAATATAAGCTGCGATCGCATGATCATCTAAATTATGATTATTGTTAGCAAAAAAGGTTTTGAAACTTGCTTCAATGTGTTTTGGGACTGTTGCTAAAAAGTCCATTTCTTTCTCACTAACCCCAGGATGAGAAACATTACCGTGACGATCTTGCCATTGGACTCCACCCCCTGCTAAACCAGGTAAATAAAACCCTTTTTCTTTGACTAAATTAGCATCACCATAAGATCGTTCTATAATTAAGTTAACCCCTCTTTTTCCGATATGTTCCCCATTAGTTAACACATAAAAATGTCCGTTAAAGTATCGAGTTGCTTCGATATAGTTGGTATCCATAACTCTTGTTAAAGGATCTTTAACTAACCCCATACAAACCCCATCTAGGTCTTGTATAATTAATAAGTTCGGTTCATTAGACAAGACACTAATTAAGCTTTCATGATCTAAAGATAAAGAACGTTGATGAAGGGGTAAAGAAGACATAGACATAACTAAGTTCAATTAGAATTCTACAAAAAGATTACAGTATCTTAAATTTGTTTTTATTGTATCAGAGAATGTCCATATATCCCCTGGAAACTTGCAAAAATTACTTATTTTTTCTTAAGAAGATTATTATTAGGTTAAAGTTATAATAATAAATCATATAACTTCTGACTTCTTAATATGTTGCCTATTAGAGACTGTGTTCAACAAACCCCTGGTTATGTTCCTGGAGAACAACCCCAAACCACGGATTATATTAAACTGAATACTAACGAAAATCCCTATTCTCCTCCTGATGAAATTTTCAATAATTTAGAGGACGAACTGAAAAAAGTTCGCTTATATCCTGATCCTGTTTCCACAAAACTTCGTCAAGCCGCCGGTAAGGTTTTTGGCTTTTCTTCTGAGCATATTTTAGCCGGTAATGGGTCAGACGATATCTTAAATATTGCCCTCAGAACGTTTGTTAATCCTGGGGAAACGGTAGCTTTTTTAGACCCCACTTACTCCTTATATGAAACCATTGCTAAAGTTCATGGGGCTAACATCAAGACGTTTCCAACTAATGAAAAATTTGAGCTAAATAGTCCTTTAATGTGTCCCGAAGCTAAGCTTATTTTTGTTGCTTCTCCTAACCCTCCTCTCGGTAAACATTTAAACCGTCAATATCTAAAAGAAACTTGTGAACAAGCAACAGGAGTTGTATTAATTGATGAAGCTTATGTTGATTTTTCTAATGAAGATCACTGGGATTTTATTCAACAATATAATAATGTCATTATTTCTCGAACAATGTCAAAAAGCTACAGTCTAGCAGGAATGCGTGTAGGATTTGGTATTAGTTCTCTAGAGATTATTGAACAAATGAATAAGGTTAGAGATTCTTATAACTTAGATAGAATTGCTCAAATTTTAGGAACTAATTGTTTTCAATTTCAAGACTATTTTAAAGACATTTGGCAAAAAGTCAGAACCACTCGAACTCGTTTAATTACATCCCTACGAAACCTAGATTTTTTTGTGTTTGATTCTGATGCTAATTTTGTTCTTGCGTCCCCTCAGTGGATGGAAGCATCAGACTTATACCGTAAACTAAAAGAGCGAAAAGTATTAGTTAGGTATTTTAAACATCCTCGTATTAGTAACTATGTCAGAATAACTGTAGGGACTGATACAGAAATTGACCGTTTATTAGAAGTAATTGAAAAGTTGAAAAATGAATCATGAAACCTTAGACACAAGAGTAAAACTAGCTAAAAGGTTAGCTGATGTATCAGGGGAGATTATTAAACAATATTTTCGTCAAAGTAATCTAGCATCAGAAACCAAAGTAACAGAAGTTTCCTCGATAGTTACCATTGCCGATCGCCTAGCAGAAAATGTAATGGTGGATCTGATTAAAAAAGAATGTCCTGATGATGGAGTGATCCGAGAAGAAGGAGAAAATATAAACTCCAATAATGGTTATGCTTGGGTACTCGATCCCATTGATGGGACTTCTTCTTTTGTTAAAGGATTACCCATTTTTGGCACATTGATCGGTTTAGTTGACCTCAAGAATAACTTACCCTTGTTAGGTTGTGTGAATCAACCAATTTTACAAGAAAGATGGCTAGGAATAATAGGAAACCCCTCGACTTTTAATGATCAAACTATCAATAATCCCTACAAAAACAATTATGATTACCCATTAACAGAAGTGTGTCTAACTTCAACAACTCCCCTGATGTTTATTACTCCTCGACAACAAGCGATCGCCTCTCGTTTACAAAGGGTGTGTCGTCGTACTGCCTTTGGAGGAGATTGTTACAATTATGTATCATTGGCTATGGGTTGGACTGCTATGCCCATGATTGTTTTAGAATCGGACTTAAAATACTACGATTTTTGTGCCTTAATTCCTATCATAGAAGGGGTAGGAGGAATCATCACAGATTGGGCTGGAAATGCCCTTAATAGCTATTCTACAGAAGTTTTGGCTGCTTCCAACCAAAACTTACATCAACAGGCTTTAGATGTTATTTTGAGCCAAGGACCAAATATCATTTAACATCAAGATTACCACCATCGATAGTTTGTTCAATGGTTTGTAGTCCATTAAAAGAAGATGTAACCACCTCCAGCAACAAAGTCTCCATCAGGTCGGACAACCGTAATCACATCCACCTCTCGTTGACTGGTATAGAACCCATTTGGGATCTCTGGTGGAATCTTGTAGGCTTGTTTTTTTTACCAAAATCTCGGTTTTACTTGATCATGGTTATCATCCTAAGATTCATCTATGTTTTGTTAGGCTTATGCTTAAAAGAT
>JASJDN010000078.1 GCA_030065205.1 Crocosphaera sp. | reverse complement strand
CCGCCTAATGTCTATGGGTTTGGCCATCAGGCCTACTACGAGCACGTACTAGAATGTCTACAGAGCGGTAGGGAGCAATTGGTCGACGGGTTGGAGGGGCGCCGCAGCGTCGAACTGATCAGCGCCATCTATGAGTCGATCGAGACGGGGCGTGAAGTGCCACTCCGCTTCATTCCGAAGCGTTGCCGGCTTGGTGGAGGGAGTAGTGCCTGAGCATCTGCCGCAGGTGCTTGAGTGTGGCATACGCGACGTCGTTTTCGGCGCTGGCGTGAGGGTGGTCCAGCCGGTCAATCTGTATGGTTGCCGGATTGAAGATAGCTGCTTCATAGGGCCATTTGTTGAGATACAAAAAGACGTGCGTATCGGTGCGCGGACACGGGTTCAATCGCACAGCTTCATATGCGAACTGGTGAGCATCGGCGATGACTGTTTCATCGGCCATGGCGTGATGTTCATCAATGATACGTTTGCGACTGGTGGAGTATCGGGAGGGCGGAAGGACTTGTGGCGCTGCACAAGCGTCGGCAACCGGGTCTCCATTGGCTCCAATGCGACTATTCTTCCGGTTGAAATCTGTGACGACGCAATCATCGGCGCCGGAGCGGTGGTGACCCGCCCAATAACCGTACCTGGGCGCTATGCCGGCAACCCGGCCCGAATGCTTAGATAGAGAGGAGAAGAGTGAGGCAGCCCCATCAACCGTCGCACGCACGTCTTAACTGAATATACAAAGCCATGCGTGGTATCCCCTTTGCCGACCTGCACTCTCAGTATCAGAGCATCAAGCAGGAGATTGATGACGCCATAGCAGCGGTCATACGCGGGTCCGCCTACATCCGTGGACCATACGTGGAGCGTTTTGAGGCGGAGTTCGCTGAAGCCATGGGCGCGCCCCACTGCGTATCCTGTGGCAATGGGACAGACGCCCTTTACATCGCCATGCATGCCTTTGGCGTCCAGTCCGGGGACGAAGTTATTACGACCGCACATTCCTGGATTGCCACTTCCGAAACCATCACTCAAGCAGGCGGCCAAGTCGTTTTCTGTGATACCGAGCGCGACAGTTTCAATATCGATGCAACCCAAATTGAGGCCAAGATTACGCCTCGAACCATTGGCGTCATCGCCGTGCACCTCAATGGGCAGCCTGCGGACATGGACGCGATCATGCTTATCGCCCAAAACAACGGGCTATGGGTCATAGAAGACTGTTCCCAAGCGCATCTGGCCCGACACAAAGGGCGGATGGTCGGGACCTTCGGATAGGCGGCGACTTTCTCCTTCTACCCAAGCAAGAACCTAGGGGCGATGGGGGACGCTGGCGCCGTCACTACTGCAGATCCGAAGTTGGCTAGACGCATGGCCATGTTCGCGCGCCATGGCGGGCTGCGCAAAGGCGACCACCAAATTGAAGGCATCAATAGCCGCCTCGACGGACTTCAGGCGGCCATCCTTTCGGTCAAGCTACGCCACCTGCCTAAATGGACGCGCGCCCGCCAATCGAAGGCCGCAGTTCATGATTCCATGCTGGTACGGGCTAAGGGCTCGTCAACTCCGCAACGTCTCGACGGAACGGAGCACGTGTACCATACCTACTCTGTACGCCATGAGCGCCGGGACGAACTGAAGAGTATGCTGTCTGAGCATGGCATTCAGACGGGGATCAACTATCCGGTGGCTCTACCGTTCCTTCCAGCCTACAAGCGGCTTGGGCACGTATCTGCAGATTTCCCGAATGCGTGGCGCAACCAGTCGGGAATTCTATCGCTGCCCGTCTATCCCGAACTCGCCCCTGAACAGCAGAGCCGTGTGGCGCAGGCCGTGATCCAAGCATGCGAACAGTTAATCTAATTGAGGAAGCAGCATGATAGTGGTCGTCGATTATGGGATGGGCAATCTTGGCGTCATCGTCAACATGCCCGAATTCCGAGCATTCGAAGCAGAAGTTGGTGCGGGACCGGAAACCATCGCCAAAGCGTCCAAACTCATCCTCCCTGGTGTGGGAGCCTTCGATCGCGCCATGCTCAATCTTAGGTCAAGCCAATTGATCCCGGTACGGGAGGAGGTCGTGCTCAAGCGCAAAACGCCTGTGCTGGGGGTGTGCCTGGGCATGCAGTTGTTGGGCCGTCGCAGCGAAGAAGGTCACGGGGAGACCGGCCTGGGTTGGATCGCCGCCGACACCGTGCGTCTGAGTGGCGCCGCTCGCCATGGACTGAAGATCCCCCATGTTGGATGGAGTGCTGTGCAACCAAGACCTGGAAATCTCTTGTTCGTACACAGTGACGAGGCTCCGCGCTTTTAATTCGTGCACAGATATCACATGCATTGCGATGACCCGGGAGATATCGCGGCCACCTGTGAGTACGGCGAACCTTTTTGCTGCGCCGTCTCTAACGGACACATCCACGGGGTTCAATTCCACCCCGAGAAGAGCCACCGATATGACATGATGCTGCTAAAGGCTTTCGCGGAGTGGCGTTGAATGTGGGCGCGCTTGATTCCCATTCTGCTGTTGGACCGTTCTTTTAGATTGGTCAAGACTGTACGTTTCGGAGAGCGCACCTACGTTGGCGATCCCTTCAATGTCATCCGCCTCTTCAATGAAAAAGAAGTCGACGAGATCTGCCTGCTCGACATCGACGCCACGGCCGACGGCCGTGCTCCCGACGTCGGATTCGTCACGGAACTAGCCTCGGAATGCTTCATGCCGTTGGCTTATGGCGGCGGCGTCGAGTCACTTCAAATGAGTGAATCTCTAATCAAATCCGGCGTAGAGAAGCTGGTGATCGGAAACAACGCCCCTAATGGCCAATTCATCGGCGAAATGGCGCGACACTTCGGCTCTCAGGCTGTGGTCGCTTCGGTAGACGTCGCCCGCCAGGGTCGTGGTTTGGAAGTTCGCACCTTAAATGGCCAGCCGGTTGTCCTCGGGGATCCATACGAATATGCGCATCGCTTAACCGACGCCGGCGTGGGCGAAATTCTGCTCAACGACATTGATCGGGATGGTCCCGTCAAGGATACGATTTGGAAATTGTATCCCGCATGTCCGCCGCCGTGAATGTTCCGGTCATTGCCCTGGGCGGCGCTGGGAGCCACCACCATCTGTGCCAAGGTCTGATGGCGGGAGCTTCCGCCGTGGCTTCGGGCAGCGCGTTCATCTTTTACGGCCCCCTGCGGGCGGTGCTGATCACTTACCCCACTACTCAGGACATGGCAGCCGTCTGCCTTCCACTGGAGGGACGGCCATGACGAGCGCGCGCATCTGCTCGCGCTGCGTCATGGATAGTAGCAACCCGCAAATCGTCTTCGATGAGGAGGGTATATGTAATTGTTGCACCGATGCGGTCGCGCGCATGCCTGTATCGAATGGGCGCCGGCGTCAAGCGCCTGCTGCGCCGTTTCCGAAGTGTGCGATAGCTCCAAGCATCCGAACGCGCCTGCGACTGTTGTCTTTGCTCAACGCCGATCTTCACATGATGCCTACGGCCTCCTAGCCATGATGTTCGTGAGCATGTTGCCTGAAGTGTTTGGGGTAGCGCCGGTTGTTCGGGCAATCGTTCTGGTGATGCAGCAGAATCTCTCTAGCTTACATTTGTCTCTTCAGTCCATATTCGACGTCTTGGAGCCGACGTGACGAGAGCATTTCTTGGTGGGCGCCTTGCCGACGCTCTTTACTTTTTACGTGTTTAAGAGGACACTTCCGTCTATGACCGCCTTTCGGCTGGGTTGCTTTGCCTTTGGACTGCTTTGCCTCTGGACTGCGGGGTGAATCTATGTATGACCTCTCTCCACTCGTCATCGACCAGCAGTACGGCTTTCGCCTACGTCGCGGTTGCGCGTAGGTGATCCGGAACGGCGGCGGCAAGATCACGATGTGGCTAAACGACCTGGGCACGCCACGGCTGCTCGTCACAAGTGAGTCGCGTTCCAACTGGCGAAGCAGATCGGTCTTCAGCCGGCGTTGACAGCGCTACAGCGCCTACGCTACGGCCTTCCGGTGGGCGATATTTCACTTGCGGGATTGGGCCTGGAGAGAGCCGCATTCGAACGGCAGGTCACAGTTGAGCGGTTAGTATTCCGAGAAATGATCGAGGGCTTGAGACGAACTGGTGCTCGCGGCAAATCGGAACAATGAGATCGAAGGCGGTGGTTCCTTGAAGCTACGTTTGTATGTCAGTGCCGGCTTGGGGACGGCAGGTGCACAGATCATTTCGCTGATCTGTTTGCCATTCCTGACACGACTTTACACGCCTGCTGATTTTGCGCCTTGGGCGCTGAGCCTTGCATTCGTGATTTTCTTAGGCGCCATATCCACACTGCGCTACGATCTGGCTGTGGTGGTAGAGCGTGATTCGCTAGACGCCAGCGCGCTTTTTTGGCTTACGCTTTTTGTCTCGCTAACGGTTTTTTTGTGTGCCGCGATGGGAATGTTCGTTGCCCACCATTCCGGCTGGCTATCCCAAGAAGGCTGGGTTTCCGGCTCGGCGTACTTGATCGGTGCTTGGCTGCTCTTGTTCGTGCTTAATCAGGTCTGGAACAGCTGGCATTTGCGCCATGGGGCATTTCTGATCATCTCCGCCGGCCAACTTAGCAACGCGGGCGTCATGAACATAATCCAATTCTACGGCGCCATGGTCGAGGCGGGGGGAAGTTTCTGGCTTCTGGTTGGCAGCGTCGGCGGGCAGTTCGTGGCGCTCATGGTGCTGATGCTGAGCGGCTTGCGAGGCGCTCTTCGTCCGGCTTGGCTCACCGAATGCGCACACCGTATACGCATCGCTGCTTGGAGACATAGGCGTTTCGTACAGTACTCTTTGCCATACACAATGTTTGGCGCCATCCGCGACCGTGTTCCTATACTTCTAATCAGCCCATGGGTTACTGGCAAGGAATTGGGCTTATACAGTCAGGCGCAGCGCCTCGCCGGTGCACCCGCCGGCTTGAGCGGAAGCGCGATCCGACCGGTACTATTTCATGCCGCTGCCGAGCATGGTTTATCGTCTCTCGAAGGTCCTGTCCGAAGGATAATGACTCTGTTGGTGCTATTTGGGGCGCCTTTGTTGGCGTTCCTGTCACACCGCCCCGAAGACTTTTTTGGCTTTCTCTTGGGTGAGCGTTGGCGGGCCATTGGCCCACTACTTGCGGCAATGTCATATCCTGCGCTGGCGTTTGCCTTAAGCAATTGGATGGATCGACTAATGGATGCCGCTGGGCGCCAGCATCTGAACCTGTGGACCGAAATGTTGAGCGGCGTGACCTCAACGTTTGCTTTGGCGCTTGTTTTGATTTCAGGAGCGGGGCTGTACTGGGCGGTGATCGCACAGTCGGCAATACTGACGCTGAACTACCTGTTCTTTGTTTTTCTGACTTATTGGGTAGCAGGATTTGATCGCACAGTACTGATTCGCCTTCTGATTATAGCTACCGGTCTGTTTTTCGGGGTCTCAATCCTGCTGCAGAGCCTGTGGCCAAGTCCCGGGACGGTTGGATGATAAATCTACTGCAAACAAGGCTCACATGGCTTGCGTCTCTGCTGTTGGCGTTTTGTGTCGTAGGATATCCTGTAGCGGGCCTCATCGCCGCGACAATGGATTGGCCAAGTCGCTGGACCTCGGTTCCGTTTCGTGCCGTCGTTGCGCTGCTGGCGTTGATGGTGGCCGTGCTCGTCTGGCGTAGCCGACCGCTTAACCGATGGTCCTGGGTGTTAGTGGTATGGTTGGCGCTATACTCCGTACGCCTAAGTAGCAATGTGTTTGAAGGCTATCCCGGCGCCATTTATGAAATGGCTTTCTTCTGCTTGGCAGTGGCTTTGCCCGTTCTTGCATTCTTAAAGTGTGACTTAGGAGGAATTGAGCGGCAGGCAAGGGTACTGATCATTTGGCTTGCGGCTGGTATATTGGTTTTCGCCATCGCTGCAGAATATCTAGGCTGGTTCGGCGCGAACAGTCAGACATTTATTGCGGGGAGACTTTCCACAGTCACTATCAACCCCATTACCTTGGGACATGTCTCTGTCAGTTTACTTCTGGCGACAGTAGCGTGGCGTATGCAGTCTGACCGCGGAAACTCGCTGGTGCTGTTGGCCTTGATCAGCTTAGGCTTGGCGAGTATGAGCTATGCGGGTTCCCGCGGTCCATTTGTATCCCTGGTTGCAACTCTGACGATTCTAGTATTTGCTGCGCCTTGGAGTGGCCGCGAGGCTTTGGTCAGTCGAGCGATAACTCTGGCTACTATGGGCGTGGCATGCCTGCTTATAATATACCCGCTCCCCATGGATCATCTCATTACGCAAAGTTCATTGCAACGTGGACTGAGTGACGATGTTATTCAGGAACGCCGGATCGGACTGGAAGAGACAAAGCAAGATCGCGTGGCGCTTTCAGACAAGGCGAGCGACGAGCGGCTGGAACTCCTCAAGTCCTCGTCGACAACCTTTTTAAATAACTTGGTTTTTGGGGCGTCCAACTGGGTCGCTAATGAGGGCCACTATCCTCACAACCTCATACTCGAGGCTTTCCAGAATCTAGGAATTGTCGGCGGCGGCATTTTTCTTGTGCTGCTTTTGATGTCAAGTTACCGGGCGTGGGGGCGTATACGACATGGGGAGTACATGGTGCCCTTGCTGTTCTTTCAGGCCCTCGTAGGGGGCCAATTCTCCGGGTCCCTTTATGCGTACGCCCAGCTCTGGACCACATTGACCCTATTGCTAGCATCCGGCGCTATTACTCCCAGGACAGTGTCCTCAGGGCGAATTTAGAAACTCAATCCTAGGTTCAAGTACGCTTGCTGTACTATGAGAATATTTCAGAATTCCGGTGTTTATCCATCGTACCGTAAGAGGCTAAGAAACTTACGGCGAGGGACAAGCACGTTCTCGGATTGGATGTCTATTTTTGTCGCCGACAGATATGGCGCAGCCCATATTCTAAAGCCTGTTCTGGAGAGCAACCCCAAGGCGTTTTTAACTAACGGAGATGACGAAGCAGCGCAACGGCTGTGGGCAAAAGAAAACGGCATACAGGAAGGGCAATCGTTGGAGTCAATCCTGCTGGCGCAGATTGAGGAGCACCGGACAGAAGTCTTCTACAACCTTGACCCTATGCGCTATGGTAGCGGCTTCATTCGTAGACTGCCCGGATGCGTAAAGCGGAGCTTCGCGTGGCGAGCCGCGCCTTCGCCCGGCGCCGATTTCGGCGCCTATGATTTGGTTTTGTGTAATTTCCCTAGCATTCTGAAGTCTTATCAAGATAATGGGTGGCGGGCTGCCTACTTCTCACCGGCCCACGATGACGCAATGGACGTGTTCGCAGCGCGGTGCGATCGGCCCGTTGACGTGGTGTTTGTCGGCAGTTACTCCAGACACCACAGCCAGCGCGCTGGCTTGCTGGAAGCCGTGGCGGGACTTGCCAACGAGTGCGAGATGAGATTTCACCTCATTAGCTCGAGAACGACGCGTCTGGCCGAATCGCCGGTCGGTGTGTTTCCGCCTCTAAGGCGGCACAGACGTCCCGCATCCATCCGGGCGATTGCGAAAGAACCAGTATTCGGTCTAGACCTCTATGAAGCGTTGGGATCTGCCAAAATCGTATTGAACGGGGCCATCGACATGGCAGGCAATGACAGGGGCAACATGAGATGTTTCGAAGCCATGGGTTGCGGCGCCCTGATGATGAGCGATGCAGGTCATTACCCGGCAGGAATGATCGACCGCCAGAATATGGTCTCGTACACGTCCCCGGCTGACGCGGTTCAGCACATTCGCGCCTTGCTTAAAGATGAAAAGACCCGCTCCCAGATTGCACTCAACGCCCATCATTTGATGAAGACAGCTTACTCCAAGTCGGACCAATGGGCCGCCTTCGTTAAGTTGGTGGAGAAAACATGAGATCCCTCCTGCGCCGGGTTCCGCATGCACTGGCTTCATGGGTGGTGAAGCAGCAAATACAGGTGACCTCCGGGCAAGGCACACAAGTACGTTGGCTCGGGCTGATTGGCCAATCGGCGGGTCAACTTGTGATCGGCGACCAATGTATCATCAACTGCCGTATTGCTTTCGACGGTTCCACGGGAAGAGTCGAGATCGGTGATCGCTGCTTCATCGGGGCAAGCCAACTTGTTTGTCGCGAACAAATTACCATCGGCAATGATGTGATAATTTCATGAGGTGTCAGAGTAGTCGACCACAACTCTCATGCCCTTGAGTGCGAGCACAGGAAAAACGATGTGGTTGAATGGGCCCACGGCAAAAAAGGAATGGTCTCATGTTGCCGTATGGCCTGTGGTCATTCGCGACAAAGTATAGGTCGGCTTGAAAGCAACGGTTTTGAAGGGGGTGGAAATTGGTGAAGGCGCCATGGTTGGCGCAGGCGCTGTCGGAACTAAGAACGTCGAGGCCTATACATCTGTAGTCAGCAACCCAGCCAAGGTTGTAAAGAGGATTAAGGAAAATGCCGGCCATGTCGAGTGAATTGAATGCTTCCAAGTTCGCTAGTTGGGAGCAGGCCGTACAATGGCTACGGGGTCAACCTGACCAGCGCGAGCTGGTATTGGCGGCCTACTATGACGACCCCCTGCCCGACGCCGCTGAGCGTTACCGACAAAGTGAGGAGTGGGCGGCAATTCGCCTTCTACTGCCGGAGACACGTGGGCGGGCATTGGACGTGGGTGCGGGTCGTGGCATTGCGAGCTACGCCCTCGCACACGAGGGCTACCAAGTCACAGCGCTGGAGCCGGACGCCAGCGCTTTGGTGGGCGCAGACGCCATCCGCTCGCTGGCTGTCCATAGCCGCCTGCCCATTGAGGTGACGCAAGAATTTTCCGAAACGCTGCCCTTCCCTGATCACAGCTTTGACTTGGTGTTCGCTCGCGCTGTTTTGCATCACACCCGCGACCTGAGTGCCGCCTGTGGCGAGTTCTTCAGGGTCTTGAAGCCCGGCGGCCGGTTGCTCGCGGTTCGTGAGCACGTCATCTCGCACGCAGAGGATCTGGGGGCCTTCCTGCAAAACCATCCATTGCACCACCTTTATGGAGGGGAGCACGCCTTCCAGCTGGCGCAGTACGAAGGCGCTATTCGGGCGGCGGGCTTTCTAATGGAGCAGACGCTTGGGCCATTAGAGAGCGCCGTCAACTTCGCGCCTCGCAGCCTTAAGGCGCTGCAATTTGAAATTGCTAACCGAGTTACCCGTGGGCTATTTGGCGCCGATGCCATAGTGGCGGCTGCAATCGGTGTCCCGGCTATCTGGTCGCTGGTGCGACCAGCCCTGACGCGTCTGGACAATCGGCCCGGGCGCCTCTACTCGTTTGTCGCTAACCGCACCCCTGAGTAGCCATGGCGCGAATTCTGATTGCCGGAGCCCATGGCTTCATTGGCAAACACCTCGCTAAGCATCTGGCGGCGGAAGGGCACGCCGTGAGCGGACTTGGACATGGCGTTTGGCCCGAGGCCGAGGCCTCCCGCTGGGGCGTGGACGACTGGGTCAACGGCGACGTACACTCCGCAAATCTTCGTTCGCTTCAAGCGCGCCACGAGCCCGAGTTGGTTTTTCACCTGGCGGGTGGATCTACTGTGGCCGCCTCGATCGCCAATCCCCGGGAGGACTTCTTCCGCACTGTGGCCAGCACGGGAGAGCTGCTCGAGTGGATCCGGCTTGACTCGCCAACTGTGCGATTAATCGCTGTATCTAGTGCTGCCGTTTATGGCTCGGGCGCCCGTGGCCCTATCGCAGAGGACACGGCCGGCATGCCATCCTCACCCTACGGTCACCATAAACGCATGATGGAGTCGCTATGCCGTTCGCATGCGGACAGTTACCGGCTTGACTTCCGCGTTACGCGGCTGTTTTCGGTGTACGGCCCAGAGCTCAAGAAGCAGCTGTTGTGGGACATATGCAGTCGTCTTACCTCTGGCGAATCGCCATTGGTGCTCGGTGGCACTGGCCAGGAGTTACGCGATTGGATTCACGTAAGCGATGTCGTGGCGGCGCTAACGCAGATCGCCTTCGACAGCGACCCGGCTTTGCGCAGTCAGGCTATCAACATCGGCACTGGCGTAGGCACATCCGTACAGACCATCGCGCTGACCGTGATCGACGCTTAGCACGAGCTCTCAAGCGACGGCGTGAAACCGGCCTTGCGTTTCTCAGGTGAGTCGCGACAGGGGGACCCCTTTAGTCTAGTGGCCGATCCTGCACGCCTATCACGCATGGGTTTCTCATCTAGCGTACCGCTGTCGGTCGGCGTGGGAGCATTCGTCGACTGGTTCCACCCGTTTACCGTGCAACAACATGACTCGTGTCGCTTTTACGATTATAGATCGTAAAACTGGACGAGCGGCTATAATTATCTGCTTAACCTGCTGCGCGTGATCACCCAGCGCCGACCTGGGGCGCTTCATCCAGTGCTGTTCTTCGGTGACGATGTCGATCCACAGGACGCTGCCCCATTTCAATCTATTGGAGATGTCGAGATCGTCACATCGCCCCAGATGAATGGCATGCGTCGGAATGCTTCTCTGCTGCGTAGCCTTGTGCTTGGATCTGACCCGGCAACCCGACGCATGTTCAATGAACATCGCATTGACGTGGTGTTCGAAAACGCACAGTTCTATGGCTGGCGTCTCGGCATTCCCGCCATTGCCTGGTTCCCAGACCTCCAGCATCGTGAGTTGCCTCACCTGTTTCCACGTGCAGCTTGGTGGAAACGCGAGATCGGATTTCGAGCCCAGATCGCCGCAGGCCGGGCCATCATGCTCAGCAGTAACGATTCTCGAGCCGCCTGCGAACGCTACTACCCCGCAACCGCCGGGCGAACCCATGTTATAAGATTCGCTGTGCCTTCTGAGCATCGACCTAACACGGACGAGGTGCGCAGGGTGCGAGAGCTTTATGATTTGCCCGAGCGCTATTTTTATCTGCCCAGTCAGTTCTGGCGGCATAAGAATCATCTATTGGTAATCGAAGCGCTGTCTTTGCTGAAGGAGCGCTACCCTGAGATCGTCGTTGTGGCTTCGGGCAATCAACGAGATCCGCATCAGCCAGACTACTTCCAACGGGTTCTCTCGGGCCTCGCGGCAGCTAACTTAAAGCAACAGTTCCGTCTACTGGGTCTAATCCCATATGAGCACATAGCGCCTGTGATGGTAGGCGGCATTGCGCTTCTGAACCCCTCGCTCTTCGAGGGTTGGAGCACCACCGTTGAAGAAGCTCGGGCTCTCAAGGTGCCGATGGTATTGTCGGATTTGCCCGTACACAAGGAACAGGCTTTGGGCATTGCTCGCTTCTTCGATCGCACAAGCGCCACCGCGCTTGCGGACGCGCTGGGCCAAGCTTGGCAACAACCGTCACCCCTTGCGGCTGGTATCGTCGCCGTACCCAAATCAAGCGCCGACCCGGTTAAGCGTTTTGCGAACGACTTCGTCGATCTTGTTCAGCACGTGGCTGGCCGGCGCCCTTAAGAATCCAGGTCATCCCCATAGTAGTCGTGGTCAATTGCGACAACCGTTCTGCTAGGGAAGCGGGTACCGTATGCCTTGTGGCCCCGTGGGGTCAGTTGCCAGTGCGGACATATTCCTGCACAACGCTTCTTCATGTGAGTAGTTTTCGCTTGCGAGTACCGAGTCTAGCAGACTTCTGAAAAACTCACCATTTTCTAGCTTTTAGGATAGCTTCCTCGCCGTATCGGAAACGGATTTCGATTTCGAGGGTTCGGTCGTCGCTGATTTCTGCGGAACCGTCACCTGAGACTTCATCCATTTCATCCAAGCCGTCCCAGGTGAAGAAGATGATACTGGGGCTATATTCGCATTCCATGCCTCCGGTGACGCATCCGAATGCGAAATCGCCGTATCCTTGGTCGCCGAAAGCGATATAAGCCGGTTCAACGAGGTCAAGGTAGCGGCGATCCCAAAGGTCGGCCTCAGTGATGCGCCATTTTCCAATGACGGCATTGTTCACGCCGTTCTTCATGTGGAGACCGCCAACAGCTTGGGCAAACGGACCAGTTTATAGGCCGCTACCGCCAGGGTGAAGGAAGCGGCGACCCGGGACTATCCAGAATTCTGTGCCTGGGGCCATGATGACGAAAGAAGGTGGATCATCGCATGGCCATCTCAAAGCAGGTATTTGATGAGTTGCTGGGCGACCGTGATCCGAACGCGGGTTTTCCAAGGACGGATTACTCGGCGATCTGAACAAGGCGCTGGCGGAACGGATTCTGAACAGCTTGAGGCGCGCGGTGTCGCGATTCGTGGGCTCTCCCCTGTCTGTCGCAAAGCGATTCCTTTGGAAGCCATTCTTCAGCGGCTAGGGTCGAGTGTTTCGTCGTCGTCGCGCACAACGTCGGGCACGCCGAGGCGGTCGATGAGGCGGTTGGTTTCCCGCTGTACGAGGGCCAGGTTGCTGTCGCGCACGGTCGGCAGGAGCGCGCGCGCCTTGCGCGTGTCGGCATAGTCGAGACGCGCCGTGATCAATTCTTCCCTTAATCCGCCTTGCGCGAGCACGCGACCGAATGGGTCCAGGATCCGCGAACCGCCCCAGAAGTCCAGATCGCCTTCGCGCCCGACGCGGTTCGTCATAACCACAGGCGCGCCGTACATCATGGCGTAGAACTGGATCGTTGTGGCCCAGGAAAGCGGATTGTCGAACTCCTCGCCCACCGCCTCGCGTCCGCTCGATATGGGCGCCGTCAGGAGCGTGGCGCCATGCAGGAAGGCGAGATGCGCCAGCGCCGGGTTGTAGAGATCGGCGCAAATCAGAAGGCCCAAGACCCAATCCTCGGTGATGAGGTGCGTGTCCACGAACCGACCGTGGGCGTAGTATTTGGTCTCGATCAGACGTCCGTAAGAGGGCAGGTTGATCTTGCGGTGGATATAGCGCAGCCGGCCGTTTTGATAGGCGGCGGCGGCGTTGTAGAACTGCGCGCCGCGCGCTTCCTCGACGAACCCGACGATGATTTCCATGTCGCCCGCCGCGCGGCTGAGTTCGATCAGTCGCGGATCGTCGCGCGTCATAACGATGTTGAGTAGCGCTTCGGCCCCATAGTGGCCCACCAGCGACAGTTCCGGAAAAACGAGCAACTCAACGCCCAACGCCGCCGCACGATCCACATATTCGTAGTGCTTGGCGAAATTGGCCTTGAGATCGCTGGTCTCGGAAGAGATTTGCGCCGCGCCGACGGTGAGAAACCGGTTCATGAAAACTCTCCCGCCTGCGGGATCATAAGGCTACGCGCTCGTCAATCCAGCTTCCGGCATTCTCGAGGATGCGTTCGGCGTCTACGAACCGGTCGCGCAGGATTCGCTCATAGAGCGCGGCTTCCGCGTCCCGGCTGACGGGGGCGTCGGAGCCCTGCAACGTGCGCAACGCCGCTTGCAGCGCCTCTACCGTACCAGACCCTTCGTCGAATTGCGCCTTCTTCCGCCACACGAGGTCGTTCGGCAAAAGATCGGCGCAGGCCTTGCGCAGGATCCACTTCTCGGTGGTCGGTCCGGTCGACTCCACAGCCGCGGGATCGGTTCGACGCAGCTTCAGTTCCGCAGGTATGGATTGGGCGAAGTCGATCAGCTCTCGATCGAGGAAGGGTGTCCGCGCCTCCAGGCTCTCGGACATGGTGATCCGGTCGACGCGCTGCAGGTTGATGTTGTGCATCGTGCCAAGCGAGCGCGTCAGTTCATCCGCCAGTGCGCGTGGATCGTCCACATAGTCGTGGTGATAGGCGTAGCCGGCGAAGAGCTCGTCGGCGCCTTCTCCGGTTAGAACAGCCTTGACGTCGGCGCGCGCGAGCCGGGCGGCGAAAAGCGTCGGAATGGCGCTGCGCACGAGATCCACATCTGCTGACTCCAGGTGGTAGATGACATGCGGCAGCGCTTCGGCGAGAGCTTTGGCGGTGAAGACGTGCTCTCGATGGTTTGAGCCGATATGCTCGGCGACGGCGCGCGCCGCCGCGAGATCGGGCGCGCCTTCGAGGCCCACGGCGAAGGTCTTAAGCGGGCCGCGTCCGGTATCCTGGCGCACCTTCTGCGCAATGGCGGCGATGATGGAACTGTCGAGCCCGCCCGAGAGGAACGAGCCCACCTCGACATCGGCCACCATCCATTTCGCCACGGCCTCTTCAAGGACCAGCCGCAACTCTTTGGCGGTATGCTCAATGTCGAGCCCCTCCTCGGCTTCGGCAGCGCCATGGGGCGTCCGGTACCACTGACGCCAGCCGTCTCGTGTGTCGTAAAGGCCGCCGGGCGGGACGAACTCGACCGATTCCACGGGGACGCCATCGAAGGCTTTCAGTTCGGAGGCGAACGCGACGCCTTCGCCCAGCCGCGCCATATAGAGCGGCTTGATCCCCAGCGGGTCGCGCGCGGCGATGATCCGGTCG
The DNA here is from genome assembly GCA_030065205.1 of Crocosphaera sp. Lineage (GTDB taxonomy): Bacteria > Cyanobacteriota > Cyanobacteriia > Cyanobacteriales > Microcystaceae > Crocosphaera. The sequence continues at coordinate 10,665 of JASJDN010000078.1, read as the reverse complement.
CGCGTCGCGAGCACGAAGGCGAACATGCCGTCGAGCCGGCTGATCCAGCGGCTCGCGCCAGACCGAAAAAGATGCAGAATCGTCTCGCTATCGCTGGCGGTCTCGAACGCGCTTTCGCCCAGGATCGCTCGCAGATCCTCGTGATTGTAGATCTCGCCGTTGACCACCAGAAGGTCGTCCGTCTGATGAATCGGCTGCGCACCGTCTTCCGTGCCGATGATCGATAGCCGGCAGTGGGCCATGACCACCGGCGAGTCGGGCAGCCGCGCCACCGCAAGCGCATCGGGACCCCGATGAGAAATCTGCCGGATCATGCGCCCGGCAAGATCCTCGCTACCCACACGCCAAAGACAGACAAACCCGCACATTTGAGCATCCTTTCCAACCGCGCGCCCCGACAGGCCCACTATCAGCGACCCTGCGCCCATATTGCCGCTTCGAAGCGTCGGCTTTTGGCTCGAAGCGGGCAAATGCGTGGGTCGTCTCGGACGGTCGACGACGCCTATAGACGGCCCTCTCGCAAGACTCTGCCGACTGCCTGCTCCTAAAGGACGCGCCGGCTTGGCTACGCGTCCTGAGAGCCCAGCGCAGCCCTTCCGTTCACGGGAGCCAAGGGTTAATCCAAAGATTATTGATTATCAATGATTTAGTGCGGTGGGCGCTGTGCGGAGGCCGAGGCGGACATGCGCTACAGTTCATATCCTGAAAACCGTGGGTTCATCTCCTGCCCCGCAACCAGAATATATACACGACATCACGCGCTTACGAAGAAAGAGCGCCTCATACATGGTGGGCTGTTGCTGTTCAGGCGGCCGGAGCTAGCAATCCTTCTGCGGTCATCGAATCGGTCACGAGCGTTGTGACTTTACCTCTCTTCAAGACCGCTCGGACCGCGGCGACCTTCGCCGCGCCGCCTGCGCATAAGATGCGGCATGGAATATCGTCGATGTCTTCGGGGCCGATGCCGATGCAGCGTGTGTTCATTTCATGCTCCAGCGGCGCGCCCGTCGGGCCGATGAAGCGACCCAAGAAATTACCGATGGCGCCCGCTTCCACGACCCGGCGGTAGGCGTCATCAGAGAGGATTGTCGCCGCGCGGATGCTGCTCATGCCGGCGCCGCCGATGCTCAAGAGCGCGATATCCGCCGACTTTGCCATTTGCATCGCCTTTTGGGCGGCGGGCTGGGCGTTGATGGCGTCCTTGGCTGCAATTGAATCGCACAACATCGGACCCGGCAGATAAAAGCATTCAGCGCCAAGCCGCTCGGCCAGCACGGAGGCGGCCTCGAACCTGTCCTGGCTCGAGCGTGTAGCGAGCGAGCCGATCATTGAGACGACCGACAGGTTCCGCGCGGCGCTTGGGTCGATCGACTGCGCCAATCTGTGCAATGTCTCACCCCAGGAGGTTGCGACCGTGGCGCCGTCAAACAGCATGCTGGCGGCGACATTGGCCGCATAGCGCCCAATAATCTCGGAAAGCGAGATGTCGGGGACGGATTCTGAGGGGCAGACAAAGGCGGATTCGAGCCCGAAACGCTCCACGAGCCGGCTCTCCTGGTTGAGACGTTCGTGGAAGGGAACGTCTATCTCGATGCGCACCATGCCCTGCGCGCGCGCCTGCGCCAGTATGCGATTGACCTTGAAACGCGTAACGCTGACCCGGTCGGCGATCTCGCTCTGTGTTAGGCCGAGGACGTAGTAGAGGTGCGCGACGCGCGCCATCGTCTCGTCTGCCGCCGTGACGCGCGGAATACTGCGGTTCCGAGCCAAGTTCATGCACGAGCCCTGCGAGTCTGCCGTTCGGCCGGATCGGTATAGGCCCAATCCGAAGTCCGCACTTATGTGCAATGTCTAAAAATTTGTTGCACAGATGTGGTCCTGCTGCAATAAATTTGGAAAGAGCGCGACCAGATAACTGGGCGGGAGGGAAGCTGTTGAAGCTCGGCGTTTTGTCGGCCGATCGTCCATTGGTATGGATGCTTCCCCTGATCGCCATGCTTGTGGCGTTCACCATCATTCCGCTTTTCTACAATATTTGGCTGAGTTTCCACGAATATGCGCCGTTCAAGCGACGTCTCGAATTTGTCGGCTGGGAGAACTGGCGACTGCTCTTCTCAGACGTTCGGATGTGGGAAGCGCTGTGGACGACCATGTTTTATTTCGGCGTCGTCCTGACGGTCGAACTGGTTCTCGGTATGGCGATCGCGCTTCTTCTGGACGCTGAGGAGTTTGGGTTCGGCGTGCTGCGAACGGTGCTCACCATGACGTTGGTGGTGCCGCCGGCCATTGTCGGCATGATGTTTCTGCTGATCGAAGACCCTGAATTCGGGGTTCTGACCTTCGTGCTGGATTCCCTGGGCATCCTCGACAAATCGACGCCGATTCTGGCGACGGGCTCGACCGCGCTGTGGGGCGTCATGCTGGCGGACATCTGGCAGTGGACGCCGTTCATGGTGCTGATCTTTCTCGCCGGTCTGCGTTCTCTGCCGCCGGAGCCCTACGAAGCCGCGATGTTGGACGGAGCTTCACCGGTCATGACGTTCCGGCGCATCACACTGCCCTTGATGAGCAAGGTCATCGCAGTCGCCGTTCTGATCCGCGGCATCGACGTGTTTCGCATGTTCGACTACGTTTTCGTCATGACCAGCGGCGGTCCGGGCACGTCGACCTACACCCTGTCGCTCTATTCCTGGCAGCAGACCTTCAGCTTCATCAAATGGGGGTATGGCGCGACGCTCTCACTGTTCACGCTTGTGATCATTCTCGTCATCGCCAATCTCTTCATCTGGCTCGCGAAGGTCCGCTGGTAATGATCGTTCAATCCAGATCATCACGCATCATTCGCACCGTCGTTGGGTGGACCGTCGTCGCGATCTTCGCCTTTCCGCTCTATTACTGGCTGACGGTGGCCTTCAAGGAAGGCAATGAGATTTTTAACTGGCCGCCGAAGGTTTGGTCATTTTCGCCAACTGTGAAGAACTTCGAAGAAGTGTTTGGCATCTCGCTCGGCTTCGACTTCGGAACCAAGCAAGAGGTTCTGCCGGGCGGCGGAGATTTCCGTATGGGCCCGCGATTGTGGGACTCCATCGTCATCGCGGTCTTCTCGACGGCTCTGGCCGTTTCCATCGCTACGCTCGCCGGATATGCGCTCAGCCGCATGAATTTCCGCGGGCGTCACCATTTCGTGGCCTGGGTGCTGTCCACAAGGATGATGCCGCCGGTCGCCGTCGCGATCCCAGTCTTCTTTATCTACAAAGACATCGCCTTGCTCGACACATATACAGGCGTGATCCTCATCCACGCCCTGATGAACTTGCCCTTGGCGGTTCTGCTGATGAAAAGCTTTTTTGACGATATTCCGAAAGAGATCGATGAAAGCGCGTTGGTCGATGGGGCCTCGCGCTGGCTTATTTTCCGGCGCATCGTTCTGCCGATGGTCAAGGGCGGCATGTCGGCGACCGCCGTGCTGTGCTTCATCTTCTCTTGGACGGAGTTCCTCTTCGTGCTGACATTGACGCAGACCGGTCTGAAGACCGTTCCCGTCGTGTCCTCGACATTCGTCACATCAACCGGCACGGCCTGGGGCAACATGGCCGCCCTTGGCGCCGCCGCCATGATTCCGGCCTTCATATTCATTATGCTGGTCCAGAAGCACCTTGTCCGAGGTCTGACGCTCGGCTCGGTGAAACAGTGAACTATGCAACCTTGTCAGAAAGGGAGGACGTTATGAAAGATAGTGATAAAAAGCTCTACCGGGCCAAGATCGTCGACGATTATGTGCGCGGTAAGATGAGCCGGCGGAATTTCCTGCGGAACGCCGCCGCGCTCGGTCTTGGGGCCGGGGTGCTCGGCGCTGGTATGATGCGGCCCCAGCCGGTCTTCGCCCAGAATTCGCTGGAGCCGTCAAAAGAAGACCTGGACTGGGTGCGTGAGGTCTCTGCGCCCTTCCGTGGGACGACGCTGCGCCTGGCGACCGAATCCACGCCGCCGTCGAATGCGATCAACAGCCAGTTGAAACAGTATTTCGAAGAAGCGTCGGGCATGACCGTCGAGATCGAGGTCCTGCCGCTCGAACAGGTTCTGCAAAAGCTGACGCTGGATATCGCCTCGCAGTTGGGAACCTACGACCTCTACTATATCGACCAATCCTGGGCCGCCTTTACGTCCCGAGACGTGTTCGACCCGCGCGAGCAACTCGCCGACAAGCCGGATCTCGCCATGCCGGGCTGGGCCGTCGAGGACTTCCTGCCCGCCCTGGTCGATGGAATCGCGCGCTATGAGGATCGGCTTGTAGGCGTACCCTACGATATTCCGATCTTCATCATGCAGTATCGCAAGGACATCTATGACAAGATGGGCTTCACGGCGCCGGTGACGCTCGAGGAATACTATGAGCAGGCGAAGGCCATCACCGACGAGATGGGGCCTGAGATGTATGGCGCCACCGGTCAGATGAAGTCCGGCCACTATTCACTGGAATGCGACTGGACGGCGTGGCTCTGGGGCCATGGCGGCTCGATCTTCGACTCGAACGGCAAATTCGCGGGCAATGACGACGCCGGTCTCGAGGCGATGGAGTACTGGACGCGTCTCTGGAAAACGATGCCTCCGGGCGTCACCGGCTGGACCTGGGACGGCCAGGGCCAATCCGTGGCCCAGGGTGTCGCCGCCTCGATGATGTCATGGGGCGAGTTCTTCCCTTATTTCGACGACCCCTCGGCGACCAAAGTCTCGGGTCTGATGGAAGCCGCGCGCTGCCCGCAGCCCAAACACGCGTTGCGGACCGTCGAACAGACCGGTTTCGGAGAAATACCGGGCGTCGGCCACCAGGGCGGATCGTCGCTCGCCGTGTCGCGGAACTCCAAGAACCCCGACCCCGCCTGGATCTTCATGCAGTGGGCCACGTCCTACGACACGCAAGTGTTGATCACGGCGCTCGGCGGCGGCACCGGTCCGACCCGCGAGGCGGTCTATGACGATCCCAGGATCATCGCAAACCGTCGGGTTGGCGCGGGCACAACCCGCCACCTCGATGTGGTGCGCGACACGATCGCGATGGATATGGGCTCTGAGCCGGATCTGCCGGAATGGGCGGAACTGGCGAACGACACCATCCCGGTGCGTCTCGGCAAGTATTTCGCCGGCGAGTACGGTTCCGCCAAGGAAGCCATGGACGATATCGCCCAGGCGACCGACGCGATCGTCAGCGGCTGAATGAGATTTGGCGCGGCGGCGGCGGCCGCCGCGCCATCTCGCAACAAAGAGAGCACCCATGTCCCAAAAACAGCTTGTCGCTGTAACCGGCGCCAGTTCCGGTATCGGCGAGGCGACGGCGCGCGCGTTTTCGGCGGCGGGTCACCCTGTCCTGATGATGGCCCGTCGGATCGACCGGATGGAGGCGATGGGCTTGCCGAACACGATATGCGCGCAGGTGGATGTCCGCGACCGCGACCAAATCAACGAGGCTGTCGCGAGCGCGGAGGCGGAGTACGGCCCCGTCGATATGATGTTCGCAAATGCCGGCGTCGCGCGACTGGCCAAGATCGATCGCCAGCCGCCGGAAGAATGGGACGAGATGATCGACATCAACACCAAGGGTGTTTTGAATACGGTCAAATCGGTCATGAACGGCATGATGGAGCGTCGGCGTGGAACGCTGGTGATCATGAGCTCGATCGCCGGGCGCAAAGTCTATCCCGATCATACCGTCTATTGCGGGACGAAGTATTTTGTTCACGGTATCGCAGAGTCGCTGCGCGAGTTCCTGTCGGACTTCGATGTGCGGGTGATCGTGCTCTCTCCCGGCGTCATCGAGACCGAGGTGCTGACCGGCGTATTGGATGAGCAGACGCTGGCCGAATACAAAGCGAACAAAGTTAAAATCGGCGGCGGTATTAGCGCCGACATATGCGCCGAACTGATTCTGAATGCGTACAATCTGCCGCAAAAAGCGTTGGTTCAGGAAATCTGTCTGACACCAACCCGGCAAAGATACTAAGGCGAGCCCGATGGCGACGGTCGAATACCACAAGGTCGGCAAATCCTTTGGGCCGGTGGAAGTGTTGCACAACCTGTCCCTGGATATCGAACGGGGATCGTTCGTGGTGCTTCTTGGCGCCTCCGGGTGTGGCAAGACGACATTGCTGCGGATGACCGCAGGCCTCGAGACAATTTCCGCCGGTGAGATCAAGATCGACGGGAAGGTCGTCAACAACGTTCATCCCCGCGACCGCGATATCGCCATGGTTTTCCAGAATTATGCGCTCTATCCGACTATGAAGGTCCGCGACAATATCGGGTTCAGCCTTGAGGTCGCCAAAAAATCAAAGGCGGAGATCAATCAACGGGTCGAGGAGGCAGCGAAGGTTCTGAACCTGAGCGAGCTTCTGGATCGCAAGCCGTCTGAGCTTTCGGGCGGACAGCGCCAGCGCGTCGCTATGGGGCGGGCCATGGTCCGTGACGCCAAGGTGTTTCTCTTCGACGAACCGCTCTCGAACCTGGACGCGAAGCTGCGCGCGCACATGCGGGTGGAGATCCGCCAACTGCATGATCGATTGAAGGCGACGACGGTTTACGTCACCCACGACCAGATTGAAGCGATGACAATGGCCGACAAGATCGTCCTGATGAAGGACGGGAACATCGTTCAGGAAGGCTCGCCGGACGACCTCTACGACCGGCCGAACTGCCGCTATGTCGCCGAGTTTATCGGGACGCCGCAGATCAATTTCCTATCTGGAGAAATTATTTCTGACGGCGGCCAGGCTCAGTTTCGGGCCGATGGCACGGACCTTCCTTTGGTCGAGGGTTATGCGGCCCATGCTGGACGAAAGGTGACCTGTGGCGTCCGCCCGAACGACGTACGCGTTGATCCCGACGGGCATATCAAGGGACGGCTCCAGATCGCCGAAAAGACCGGCGCCGACATTCAGTTTCATCTTGATATAGACGGCTCTGAGTTCGTCGCCGTGGCGCCCCGGGCGACTTTCGCCCCTGTCGGCGAGGAGATCGCGTTTTCGATGAGCGCGGAGAAGATGCACATCTTCGACGAAGCAAGCGGCGAGCGTATCGAGGTCTGAGCGTGCGCGTGCGCGCGGTTGGACGTCCGATGTTTAAGTCCGGGACAATTTTGTGAAATGCACAGCTACTGCATGCAAAGCCGCTGCAATGGCGCCTTTGACCGCAATGGAGCATGGGGCGGGGAATGGCTGACATTGTGACAGATGACGCGAGATGGACCGCGCTGATCGACGACATCTGTGCGGGGACGTGGGTGAACCCACTCACCGGCAAACGATTTCCACCGGCGCCCTATGATCAGATTGTGATCTCTGAGAGCCTGCGGGGACGCGAGGCTGAACTTGTCGCGTCGCGCGGTTTCAAGCCTCCGTTCGCCGTCGTCTCCGACCACAACACCCACCGCGCCATGGGGGAACGTGTTGCACGGACTCTCCGTGACCTGGGGCCGGTGACCGAAATCGTGCTGGACAAACCTTACGCGGACATGCCGACCGTGCGCGATCTTACCGAACGGCTGGCGCCTTTCGAGTCGGCCGTAGCTGTGGGGTCGGGCACAATCAATGACTTGGTGAAATACGCCACCATGCAGAACGGGCGCGGCTATTGCATCTTCGGCACGGCCGGATCGATGAATGGCTACACATCAACGACCGCCTCGCTGACGCTGGATTCAGGCCTCAAGGTTTCGTTGCCGGCGCAAGCGCCATCGGGATTCTATGTCGATCTGGAAACCTGTGCGGCGGCGCCCGCTTGGCTGAACGCTGCGGGTTTCGGCGACTGCCTTTGTCGCTCGGTCGCTCAAATCGACTGGTGGATGTCTCACCGAATGCTGGGTACGCTGTTTCGCCACGAACCCTACATTATCGAAATCCCCGACGAGGTGCGGCTGATGGAACTGGCGCCGGGCATTGCAACGGGGGACATTGAGGCGGTTGGAACGCTATTCCGCGTGCTCACGCTGTGCGGCTTGGGTGTCAGCATGACGGGCGTCAGCAACCATGGTTCGATGGCGGAGCACCAGATTTCTCACTATATCGACTGTTTTGCGCGTGATCGGCATCCGGGTTCCGTCCATGGACAGCAAGTCGGCGTCGCGAGCCTGACGATGGCCCGGGTCCAAAGCCACTTCCTGGATCGTGACTCGCCCCCCGAAGTTCGCCCAACGCAGGTTGATCCCGAGGGCATGGCCGCGCGCATGGGCTCCGACATCGCAGAGCAGTGCGAGCCCCTTTATCGCAAAAAGGCGTTCGATACCGAGACGGCGGACGCGTTCAATGAAAAGATCCGCATGATCTGGCCAGATCTTCGCGAGGAATGCCGCGCCATGGCGATTCCGGTGGACGAGCTCCAGGGGTGTCTGTCGGCCTCCGGCGCGCCGATCACGGCCCAATCGCTGGGTGTTCCGATCGCGTTCTACCGAGAGGCGGTTCGACACGCTCACGAAATGCGCGACAGGTTCTCCTTTGCCGACATCGCCTGCGACAGCGGTGTCCTGGATGACCTGGCGGCGGCTGAGGTTTGAGGCGTTGGCAAGGCGCGTTCTGTAGGTGTGGGAGTGAGGGATAGGCTATGGACGATGTCGTAATCGGGTTGGATTCCTCCACCACGGCGACAAAGGCGATCGCTTGGACGCCCGATGGCGACGCCGTCGCGGAGGGCCGCGCAGATATTCCGTTGGCGAGTCCGCAGCCAAACCACTATGAACAAAACCCGGATGACTGGTGGAAATCGACGACATCGGCTTTACAACAAGTCTGCGCGGCGATTGACCCGAGCAGAATCAAGGCGGTCTCGATCAGCAATCAGCGTGAGACCATCGGATTTTTCAATCGTGACGGGCGCGCCGTGCGCCCGGCTATGGTATGGCTCGACGAACGGGCGCGCAGTCTCGTCGGCGACCTTGCTTCTGAACTGGGATCCGATCCGGATGGGACCGCGTCTTTTCACCGGATCACCGGCAAACCTGTCGATATCGTGCCGTCGGTCATGCGCGTCTATTGGATGCTGCGTGCGGCGCCATCCCAGCATGCGGCCACTGAGATCTTCTCGGACGTGCATGGATACCTGACCTTCCGTTTGACCGGTCGCTGGGCGACGAGCTGGGCCAGCGCCGATCCGCTTGGGCTCTTCGATCAAGAGGCTAAACAATGGTCGCCGGAAATCATGACCGCGGTCGGCGTCGACTCGACCCGATTGCCGGACACCGGTCCGCCGGGTTCCATCTTGGGCGAGCTTACGGCCGCCGCCGCCGCTGAAACCGGCCTGAACGCCGGAACGCCGGTGGTCGCTGGCGGTGGGGATGGGCAGTTGGCGGGGCTCGGCTGCGCGGCGCTGACGCCCGAAACCGCCTACCTGAATATCGGCACGGCGCTGGTCTCTGGGGTCCATGGCAAGGACTATCTCAATTCCCTGGCATGGCGCACAATGGGCGGACCGACCGGCGAGGGCTACTACTACGAAGCCTGTCTCAAGGCGGGAACCTTCATCATCAATTGGTTCCTTGATACGATCTGCGCAAACGATCCGTCACCGCCGTCAGAGCTGTTGCCACAGCTTTCGAAGGCCGCCGGCGATATTCCTGTCGGAAGCCAGGGCCTGCTGATGTTGCCCTATTGGCAGGGTGTCATGAACCCCCATTGGAACGACAGCGCGCGGGGGGCGTTTGTCGGGCTTTCCGGGGCCCATACGCGCGCTCATATGTTCCGGGCTCTGATGGAAGGTCTGGCGCTCGAGCAGCGTCTCAGCACGTCGGCCGTGGAAGAGGCGCTCGGCCAGAAGGTCGAACGCTATATCGCCATTGGGGGCGGCGCCGCCTCCGATCTATGGCGTCAGATTTTCGCCAATGCGACCGGTAAGGTTGTTGCGCGATCAAGCACTGTGGAAGCGTCCTCGCTCGGAGCGGGCAACTGCGCGGCGATCGGCGCGGGGTGGTTCGATTCCTTCGAGCAAGCGACCACGGCGATGGCGGGGGACATCGTGACCGTGTCCGATCCGAACCCGGCGGCCCATGCACGATATGGGGAGCTCTTTGAGGTCTATCAGAGCCTCTATGAGCGCATGGCGCCGATCTATTCAGGGTTGGACGGCTTCTTGAAAAGCGAGTCCGAGACCGCGGCGGTGTGACGAGGGATTCATAGACGATGACACGCGTTGTAATCCTTGGCGCAGGCGTGATGGGCACGGCCTTCGCCAACCCCTTGTCGGACAGAGGCATGGCGGTGGATCTGGTCGGCACGCATCTCGATGAGGAAATCATCGCTGAAATCAAGCAGACGCGGACTCATCCGCGCCTGAAGGCCGACGTCGGCGCGAACGTGACCGCGCACCAGCTTGACGCCTTGTCCGACGTCTTCTCCCGCCCTTGCGATTTGGTCGTCGTCGGCGTCTCGACGCCGGGCGCGTCATGGGCCATCGAGCAGCTCACCGGCGCCATGAGCGGAACGCCGCCAATTGTTCTGCTCACAAAGGGTATTGGCGAAACCCCTGACCGGATCGAGATCCTGCCCTCACTGATGAAACGCGCATTCGCGCGATCTGGCGTCAAGCATGGGCCGATTGGCGCGGTGGGCGGCCCGTGCATCGCCGGCGAATTGGCGGTTCGGCGACAGACGTCGGCGATCATCGGGTTTGACGAACCAGGGCTCG
>JASJDN010000181.1 GCA_030065205.1 Crocosphaera sp. | reverse complement strand
GGGAGACTGGGAGACTGGGAGAAATCATTGATAGATATTCCCCCCATCACCCCATCACCCCGTCACCTCGTCATCTTATCCCTTCCCACCCTTCCCACCCTCCCCGTCAGCCTTACCCTAGCACTTGAGACGCGGCTGCAATACCCGCCCCAGACTTGGCTCCCTCATAACCCAAGGTTTGTAAGGTGGCTTCTAAAGCTGCGATCGCGGTTAAAACATCCCGTTCACTGACAAAGCCTAAATGGCCAATACGGAAGATTTTGCCTTTGAGGTGATCTTGTCCCCCGGCTAAGGCAATATCAAATTGCTGTTTCATGGTAGAGCGAATGGCCTCGGCTTCCACCGTAGAAGGCATGACCGCCGTTACCGCACAACTGGCTACCTCGTCAGGAGCAAATAAGGTTAACCCTAACCCTTTGACCGCAGCGCGGGTAGCTTGAGTTAACCGTTGATGACGGCTAAATATCCCTTCTAACCCTTCCGTTTTCATCATGGCGAGGGCGACCTGTAACCCGTACATCAGATTAATCGGCGGCGTAAACGGAGAACTGTTTTTATCGGTGGCTTTTTTGTAAGCCCCTAAATCCAGGTAAAACTTCGGTAACGTAGCGGTTTCGTAAGCTTTCCAGGCTTTGGGACTCACCGCCACAAACCCCAGTCCCGGCGGAATCATATAGCCTTTTTGGGACCCTGAGGCCACCATATCCAGCCCCCATTCATCCACAGGTACACTAACCGCCCCTAAACTGGTAACCGCATCCACCATAATCAACGCTTCCCCGTGGGCTTTCACATAACCGTTAATCGTCTCCACATCGTTGAGAACCCCTGTAGAGGTTTCCGAATGGGTGATAATGACGGCTTTGATGGTTTTGTCCCTGTCGGCTTCTAGCTTAGCTTTAAACGCCTCTGGATCTAGCGGTTTACCCCATTCTGCGGTGATTTCTTCCACGTCTAAGCCAAAGGCGCGGGAAATTTTTCCCCAACGCTCCCCAAACTTGCCGTTATTCCCCACTAAAACGCGATCGCCGGCACTCAAGAAATTGATAATACCCGCTTCCATGGCCCCAGTCCCACTGACGTTTAACATCAGCACATCGTTTTGGGTTTGGTGAAGCCATTTCAGGTTTTCTGTGATTTCCCCAATAATTTGACTAAAATCCCCACTTCGATGGCCAATAGGGTGTTTAGCCATAGCCAATAACACACTTTCAGGCACAGGGGTTGGCCCCGGAATCATGAGCATATGCTTATCTTGCATTAATTTTGTCTCCTGCTTATGGGTTCTAAATCAATTCTGTTGATAGACGTGAAAATGGTTACTTTACAGGGACTCTAACCGATTAGTTTACCAAAAGATTTAAAAAGCGAGATATTGTTGGGGCAGAGTATCAATCTCTGTTCCAAGAACAACTTCTGACTTCTGACTTTTGACTTCTAACTTCGTTACCCTGTCCCTTTCTACACTAAAAAAATCCTTGTCGCCTCTCGATTTTTTTAAGCTTTAATTCAGATTTTTTCTTTTAGGGGATCAGGGGTGGAATTAATCGCTCCGTCTACACTATTAAGAGACCAATGATGCTCTATGGGGGTATGGGTTTGTTCACAAATAGCTTCGAGTTGTTTTTGTTGCGCTCTCGCTTTACGTAGGGTAACGATTAGTTGCTGCACTTGTTTATATAGGTGGGGTTCCTCATAAGTCATGGCCAGCGTTTTACGCTCGAGCAACTGTAGGAGTAATTCGTAATGAACAAGAGAAGGAAGGGGAAGCGGTTTCATCAGAATTATTGGTAATAAAATACTTAATCGGCTAAATCTAGAGCTTACTTCTACCATAAACCATCAAAGGCTAGGAAAAGCTAAAATTTATCTCTAGCTTCGTTCTTTAACAAGAGGCTCATGGCAATAAGATGATTAAATCTCGTCAATTGTTCCGCTTAAAGACTGGCTGACTCCCCTGAAAATGGACAATTCATTCATTTATTCTCAGGAAACTTGGAGATTATGGGTCATAATTGAGACAATTAGCTAGGAAATTTTTTGCTATTTTCTATTGTTAGAAAAACCGTCAAATCAACCCTATGAAAAAACCTTCAGTCATTGGCCTCGATCTCGGTGGGACTGCCATCAAACTTGGACAGTTTCTTGAAGATGGTACTTGTATTAACTCCCTAACCGTTGCCACTCCCCAACCGGCAACCCCCGAAGCGGTGGTTAAAGCGATGGTAAAGGCGATCGCTCAACTGACTCCGGATCAACACTGTGTCGCGTTAGGGGTGGGAACCCCTGGACCAGCCGATAAGAATGGTAGAATTGCGAAAGTAGCGATTAACCTGTCTGGATGGCAAGATGTTCCTTTAGCAGACTGGTTAGAAGCGCAAACGGGACTTCCCACCACTATTGCTAATGATGCCAACTGTGCCGGGTTAGGGGAAGCTTGGTTAGGTGCCGGGAAAGATTATCAAAACCTGATTATGTTAACGTTGGGAACGGGAGTGGGTGGCGCAATTATCCTCAATGGTCATCTGTTTACGGGTCATTTAGGGGCTGCGGGCGAGTTGGGGTTAATTACCCTCAATTTTGATGGGCCAGTGTGTAATAGTGGCAATAATGGCTCGCTGGAACAATATGGCTCGATTCAAGCCATTCGGCGTATGACGGGGAAAGAACCAGCAGAATTAGGAAGATTGGCAGAAAACGGGAATAAAGAAGCTCTAGAGTTTTGGGAAGGTTACGGTTGCTTATTGGGTGCCGGGTTAGCCAGTTTAATCTATGTGTTGACCCCAGAAGCGATCGTTATTGGGGGTGGCATTAGTGGCAGTACCCGTTTTTTCTTCCCTGCTATTCTAGACGAAATCGAAAGACGAGTGTTACCCAGTTCTCGCGAAAATTTACAGTTATTAACCGCAAAATTAGGCAATCAAGCGGGAATGGTGGGGTCCGCAAAATTAGCCTGGGAATTAGTCGAAACTCAAAAAGTCATGAAACCATGACAATATCAAAAAAAGTAAAGAGTCACAACAAAAATAATCTTTATCGTTACTATATAAGTAAAGCTACTTAAAATACATATTGTAGTTAAATGACTCCGATCCACTCATTAGCTGAAACTAAAGTAAGTGACGGAGGAAGGGGTAAATTGTTGTTTATTTTTTGACCCTCAATTGACTCGTTTTTGATCCGTTTTATCTCTTCAAATCCATTGCTTTAGTTTAAGGTTGGCATCTGAGAAGTCTAGATTAGACAACCGTTTCAAGTGAATCGGAAGCCAGTTAAACGGCGATCGCATGGAGTCAAAAAAATGAATACTAGCGAAATTTTTAATCTTAATGCTATTAGTGATGACTATCTCTTCATCATAACACAAACAGAATTTTTAGTACGAGATTGGTTACAAACCTTTGCAGACTCTTCGGACTTTTTCAGTCAAATGGGGGAGATATTTGGGGAGGTTAATGTAACTGATTTACAGCAAAAATGGTCGATTGGCGAGGTGGATTTTCCAGAGGTAAAAGTTGTCTCATCTGAAGAGATTAATGGGGCAAATGGTGCTTATGCTGCTGCTTTGAATACTATCTATTTTTCGGATGTATTTTTGCAAGATAATGCTGATAATTTAGATAAAATTGTCGGCGTTTTTTTAGAAGAATATGGACATTATTTAGATGCTCAGTTGAATGTTGTTGACACGATGGGAGACGAAGGGGAGAAGTTTTCGGCTATTGTTCGAGGGGTTGAACTGTCGACAGTTGAGTTAGCAAGAATTGATCTAGAAAATGATAGAAATATTGTAACTTTAGAGGGGCAAACTGTTGAAATCGAAAAGAATATTGATGATAAATCTTTATCTTTTGATGGGATAGATGATTATGTAGAAATTCCCCATGATGAGAGTTTAAGTTTAACTACTTTTACTGTTGAAGCATGGGTTAATCCCAGTCAAATTAAAAATCAATGGCAAGCAATAATAGCAAAATTGGCAAATAATGGATGGGAAATAAATTATGGATTATGGATTCCTCCTAATGAGATGAGAATAGGATTTGGATTTATAGAAAATAACAGTTCAATAGAGCATGGTTTCTATAGTCAAAAATCTTTAATTCTTAATGAATGGAATCATATTTCTGTGACTTATGATGGAGCGAGTCTTAAACTTTATCTGAATGGAGAGTTAGATGAAAGCGTTGATTTAGTTGCGGTTCCCTATCAAAACAATTATGTAGTTAAGATTGCCAAAGGACGTGCTGGTGCTTCTGATGGTCTATTTGCTGGACAAATTGATGAAGTTCGTATCTGGAATATAGCCCGAACGGCTGAAGAAATACAAGCTAATTATGCTCAAGAATTAACAGGAAATGAAACAGGTTTAGTCGGTTATTGGCAGTTTAACGAAGGAACAGGAACCACGGCAACTGATTTATCTAGTAATAATAATAACGGCAATATTTTAGGCGATGCTACATTTACCTCTGGGGTATTTTCTCCTGGAACCTTTGTCTTTACTCAGTCGAATTTTAGTGTAACTGAAACGGGACATCCGTTAACAGAAGTAACCATTAATCGTCTTGATGGATTAGGGGGAGATGCTAGTGTTACCGTTAATTTAGCTGATGGTTCGGCTACTGCTACTGATGATTATGATAGTACGCCTATTGTGGTTAATTTTGCCAATGGAGAAACCTCAAAAACGGTAACTATTCCTATTGTTAAGGATGACATTGCTGATTCTAGTGAAACCATTAATTTAAGTTTAATTAATCCCACCAATGGGGCAACGATTGGGGAACAAGATACAGCCAGTTTGATGATTTTTGAAGATGCTGCTTTATCTTTTGATGGCGTAGATGACTATATTAATATGGGAGTTCAACCTAGTTTAGAAGTTGATGATTTCTTAACGATGGAAGCATGGGTTAATCCTATCACGAAAAACTCCGTTGGTATGATCATTAACAAAGAAGGAGAATATGAAGTTTGGCGACAAAGTAATGGGGAAATCCGCCTCGGTTTTGGTAATTCTTCAAGTGGATGGACTATTGTTGAGACAGGTTACTTTATGCCTGAAAATGAATGGACTCATATCGCAGTGACTTATGAAAATGGTCTGATCAAAACCTATGCAAATGGAAGCTTAGTTCATACTTATAATGGTTCAGGTTCAATCGGCGATCGCTGGCCGAGTAATAATGAGTTTCAAATTGGTTCAAGAGAATTAAGTAATGTTCAACATTTTACAGGTAAAATTGATGAAGTTCGGATCTGGAATATTGCCCGAACTGCTGAAGAAATACAAGCAAATTATGCTCAAAAATTAACAGGAACTGAAATAGGTTTAGTTGGTTATTGGCAGTTTAAAGAAGGGACAGGAGATACCACTGTTGACCTATCAGAAAATGGTAATGATGGCACAATTATTGGTGCTAGTTGGAGTGAGGGATTTTTTGGTAATAGTGTTTTAGGGTTTAGTCAACCAGAATTTACAGTTAAAGAAGATGGAAGTTCATCGGTTGCTGTTAGTGTTGTTCGCACAGGTGGTTTCAATGAAACTGTTAAAGCGACTGTTAATTTGACGGATGTTACCACGACAACGGATGATTATTTACAAAGTTCTGTTGAGGTAACTCTTGCCCCTGGAGAAGCAAGTAAAACGGTTATTATTCCTGTTGATGACTTTTTAGTTGAAGGAGATGAAATCGTTAATTTAACGTTAACAAATCCCATCGGAAATGCAACCATTGGAGAACAAAATACAGCAACATTAACCATAACGGATAATGATTTTGATTGGTATGATCCAAATGCGTGGGAGAGTGGGGTTGTTCCTGCTGATGGTAGTAATGTGACGTTAAATTATCCTGGGGAACAGGTTAAAGTTACTTTTTCTAATGGAAATCCTAGTCTTAATACTTTCTCATTGTATGCGATCGATCAAAGTGTTTTATCTCCAGAATTAACCGCTTATACGACAGTAGCAAATGCTACGTTGGAAGCTAGGGGATTTGGTTCGCAACTAGACTTATCAAACCTTAATACCTTAACAGGAGCCACCAATGGTAGTTCTTTCTCTAATCATTGGTTAAATCTTTATGCTAATGAAGGAGGTAATCTTAACCTCAGTAACCTGACAGAGATTACAGGGGGAGCAACCCGAATCGTAGCTGA
>JASJDN010000077.1 GCA_030065205.1 Crocosphaera sp. | reverse complement strand
TACCTGCTTTCAAGAATAATTCCGTCCCAACTATCTCGAAAAATTCAGCATCATCCCCAGTTAAACCTAAATTATTACTTCCTTCTCCATCATCTGTAATGAGAATATCAGCAACTTTTATGGGATTAGTTGTATCGAGATTTTCATTGAGACTGTTTATAGTATTATCTAACGCAACAGTAGGAGGTTGGTTAACATCTGTGATAGTTAAACTGTAAGCAACTGAATCATCAGGAGTGTCTCCAACGGTAACATCATCTACGGTAACAGTTATGTCATAACTGTTTTTCGCTTCAAAGTTTAAGGATGTACCTGCTTTCAAGAATAATTCCGTCCCAACTATCTCGAAAAATTCAGCATCATCCCCAGTTAAACCTAAATTATTACTTCCTTCTCCATCATCTGTAATGAGAATATCAGCAACTTTTATGGGATTAGTTGTATCTAGATTCTCATTGAGACTATTAATGATGTTGTCTAGACTAACTGTAGGAGGTTGATTTTCAGTAACTGGATAGGGACAAAAATGTTCTAATTGACTTTCTAATTGTGTAGGTGTTACTGTTTCTACTTGAATATAGGGACGAGGACTATTTCCTCCTATTCCATCACTATCTAAATAGACAATCGTTCCCTGACTATACTCCCCTAAAACTACGTATCCATCTTCTAAAGGATTATTTCCTGTATATCCAAATGTTTCTAAAACGATGGTTAAATCTATCTTATCTTGGCCAATTTCAAAATCTTTAATGATGTCTCCAGCATCCCTAATATTTTCATAAACAAATATATCTTCTCCTGTTCCTCCTGTGATAATATCTGCGCTAAAACCTCCTATTATTCTATCGCTTAAGCTAGTTCCCTCTAAAATATCTCTTCCAATTGTCCCACTAATTTCATTAGTTGATTGTTCTATTAATATAGCTTCTCCTAATAAATCTACTTGTCGATAATCATTCTCTTTTCCCCATCTTTTTTGAGTTACCAATTCTACTTTTTCTTTATCTAAAAGGGCAGAGAATTTACGTCCTTCATCTCCTTTACTATCTTTAACCCCATTCAATTTCTCATCTAAGTAATGTCCCAGTTCCTCTGCTATTATTTTTCCTAATTTATGGGGATTTTTGAAGATTTCTTCTTCTAATTCTTTCGCTAAATATATTGTCTGTTTTCCTTGAGCATATCCTCCTTGACTTCCTAAGATATTTCCTGGTATAAGTTCAATTTCTGGCCATTTATTTTCTTCTATCAGTTCCTCTATTATCCTTTTTCCTGTTTCTTTTTTCCAACTCTCTCCAAAAATTTCTTGGAGTTTTTCAGTCCAGTTATCTTCCCTTAGTAACTCTTCTAATTCTTTATTAATCTCTCCTATTTTTTCAGCAATAACTTTTTCAAATTCTAACGTTTTTAATTGCTCAGTTAATTGATTACTAGAGGTATGGATTAGTTCATCTATAGTTACTGACTTTATTTCATTCCCCAGTAATTGCCCTTCTTCTAATGGGACTAATCCCTCAAAAACATCCCTAGTGCCTGACTTTAATTCTCCTTGAAATTCCTCTATCCATTGCTCAATTTCTTCTATTAATAATGGGGCAATATTAACAGATGATTCACTTTCTTCATGCCAGTGAGGAAGAATTATATCGGTTCTGCTTGTTTCTCTATCAAGGTTTTCTGAATTGTAAAAATCAATAAAGTTTTCCATTTTTCCGTCTAAATAAATTGATTAATAAGAATTATCAAACTAATTGATTAATTATCGTTTTCTTATAGGTCTAAACTATTTTTTAATCTCACCCCAATCGCCATAGCTGTTATGATTACCAAGGTTTTCCAAAGGTCAGCTTCTGGTACGGTTTGAGGGATATTCCCCCCTGGTGGTAAAGATTCTGTTACTATCTCTACATTGTGAATTGATAAGGCAGAACTAATAAAAAAATCATCCACATCAATTACCCCAAAAGCAACGGTTTGAGTTGCTTGGTTTTGAAATACATATTCTAATCTTTCTGTGTTGGTTTCACTATCAAAGAAACTGGAACTATTCTGAGATTGCTCGTAATCAGCAAATTTTCTAATTTCCCCATCTGCTAACAAGAAGGCATAGTCTCTAAACGGATGTAATCCTTCTTCAAGGGATGATGATGTTTCATTAGTGAAAAATTGCCACTCAAGCCGTAAAATATCTCCTGGGTTAACGATTAAGTCTGTTTTAATGGCTGACCCTTCATAGGCAAATCCTTCTACGTCTAGCTGTTGGACATCAACACCCAGAAATTCTTCTAAGCCTCCAAATCCAACAAATCCGGCTGGATTGCCTGAAAAGTTAAAATCCTCATCATTACGCCCTAATTCTGCATCGTCTCCGAATAGACCATTCGTTGATAAATCCGCTTTATCTCCTGTTGCGTCTATTAAGACATCTCCAAATTGTTCCCATTCTCGTAAATCTAGGTTGGCCGCAAGACTTTTCTGGGTTGCTCCGATCCATAAACTGGGAATAAGTCCCATTAGGGGGATTACCCTGGATGCTGAAATCCACGGCTGGATTTTGTTACAGGTATTCTGATTCATCAGAGGTAAAGTGTTTTTGTTTTTTTGCGTGTTATTACGGAAGTAGGGAACATTTTGCCTCAAAAGGCGCATTCAACTATCCGTAATTATCACCATCTTATGTAAGCGTTCATGTTAGCTTTGTTATTCTTTTTTATAATCTTTTATAATTCTTTATAATTAGTTACAATCTATCCTTTCAATTAGGTAATGATTCGGTGGGTCAACGATCGCGCAATTTCGTTCACTTAACCCCACATCCCCCATCACCAATCTCTCTTGAAGATTTAGTGCTGATTTAAAATTCCAATATCGGCACTAACAAAATCAATTGAGATGCGATCGCTCTCTATTCGTTAGTGCCAAATGTCCCTTAATACATTAACCATGTTGTTCTAACCATTGTCTTAAGTCACCTTCATTGCCAAAGTTTAACAAGGCTTTTGCTAGGTTTTCCAACTGCTCAGTGGATAATCCTTGTATTTGCTCCTGATAGGCCGGTGATAGGTCTTGAAAACGAGTATCGAGGAGTATTGATACTAATTTAATCAGAAGAATTAATTGTCTTTTTTTTGGATGAATGCCATTTAGTGTGGGGACAGGGCTATTTCATGCTAGATGATAGGATATCTATGGTAAAATGAGATCAAAGAACATAAATGTCTGAAATAGCCATTCTTCAAACGTTTGAGGGAATCAACCCACTCTTTTTGATGGTATTCAAGCTAAATTTGTAGCAACTGAAACTTTCTCACAAATAAATAAAGGACATGGAAGAACTGAAAAGAGGACGGTGGAAGTCGGTGAACTCCCCCCATTCCTTGCCGTAGATTGGACAAATGCTTTGACAATTATTAGAGTTCAAAGAGAAAGAAAACTTAGAAATAAAATAGAAAGAGAAACTTGTTATTTTATTTCAGATTGACAAGAATCGGCTACCGAATTGGCTCGACGGATTCGAGGATATTGGGGGGTAGAGAATTGTGTTCATTACGTCAGAGATGTTACTTTCAGTGAAGACCGTTCTCGAACCAGAATCGGTTTTCTTCCCAGTTTATGGGCAATCACGAGAAATTTAGCTATTAATCTTTATCGAGAAGTTGGATTTACTAACATGGCTAAAGCGCAGAGACACTGTGGTTATTCCCTAAAGCATATTTTGGAACTTTTCAGAATGAAATAGCCCTGATTCTAATACCAATTAATCCCTTTCATCGTACTTTCCAATTCTTCAATCAAACTATCTAAACTTTTCTGTTTCTCTTCAAAACAAATAGGAGGAAAAGGATCACATTGATAATAAAGTAATTTAATTTGACCTTTATTAATGGCAATCATAGCCACTTCTTCCTGAAAATTATAATTATCAATAATGCCTAAAATTTCCTGTATTTTTCCTTGAACCTTTTTATTTAATTCTTCCAGAGATTGACGAGAACAACGAATAAAATGGGGTTCCGGTTCTAAATCAATCCCTAACACATCTTTTTCCTCTTCCCACTCATTTTTTAACCCCCAAGCCAACGCCCCTAAATCTTGTTTATTTTCATCGACAAACTGATCTAATTGATATCGCCATTGATTTTCTAAATTATCTGGAATCGATTCACCAAATTGCATCATTGATCACCTCAAATTTTCTTTCTCTAATCAAACATTTTAGTGGGTTATTTAAACTAAAGTGGTGGGTTACGACGGATTTTTATCTTCTTATTTTGACTTAAATTCTAACCGTCTAACCCACCCTACTGTAACCTTCTGTGCCATAGTTCCGAAACTTCGTTAAGGAACTGAATTTACCGGCCAGGAATAGTATATTTAAAGTCCATTAATCCGGTATAATCTGACTCTTGGGCTAAAGTTTCAGGAAGTTGCGCCCCGGATAATTTTTTCCCATTAATGTCCCACGAAGGATAAGACGTAATTTCAGCCGCCTGACACGCTTCGGGTTGAGGATTTTTACCTCTGGGATCACACTCAACATAGATAATTTCTTGAACCGCCTCTTTACCTAAAACCTGCTTTTGCTCGTAACAATGGGGACACCAAAACGCCCCGTACATTGTCGCCCCAACGGCGGTTAAATGTTGAGCCAAGTCAATTTCAGCCGGTCCTGAGGTGGTAGTGACTTCCCAACCATAAGGAGGTTGTGGTTGCGTGGTGGCTTGCTCAATGAAAACACGACCATCAGCAGTGGTAGGTTGGTTAAGATGGGCATAAACTCCCAACGTTCCCACTAAAGTAATCATGGATACGACAATCGGAATAAAGAAAAGTTGACCCACTTCTTCCCATTCTCGACCAAAAATACTTAGGCCCATTAAACTCAGGGAAAAGGCTGCCGAACCGATACAATAGTAACAAACGGACTGTAATTCTGTGGCTAAAATATACATCAGATAACCACTAAATACGGCCATGGAAGTTCCCCCGGCTAAGAGAAACAACCATGTCCATTCATCCAATTGTTTTCTAAAGCTTTTTTTCCCTTCTGGTTTAATTAATAACGGCCCCAAAGAAGCAACCGACATACTGCCATAAGCTAGGAATCCAAATAAACTTAACGGTAAGCCAAACACGGTGGCGTAGGGACTATCGAGGACGCTTTTACAGCCCGTGGTGAGGGTTTCGGCATCACTGGCACCACAGGCCACGTCTCCCCCCGTTAACTTGGTAATGGTCAAATATGCGGTTAAAATAGCCCCGGCAATGGCGATCGCCCCAATCATGGGACGAGACCAACGATAAATCCAAGGAACCGAACGTCTACTACGAATCATAATCGTTCTTTAATTTAGCAATCAATTATTCCTGATTTTAGCTTATCCGACAGGAAGCCTCACACTCTCCCGATAGGGGAGTGTCGAGATGAAAGTCGGGTCAATCGAGACGAGCGACCCTGCGCCGTCGGAAGGTGAGTCCAGTGCGGTCTTGGCGGTTCCCGTCGAGGAGCAACTGGCGAACCCGAAGGGCGCAAAGGAACGCGCGAGGAGGGGTTCGATACCCCGAAGATTGACAAATTTAAGAGATTCGTATACAACATAAGTAATCTCTGATAGGTCTACAGGGTAATGACCTGGGCTGTTGATTCGGAGGATAGAGGAAAGAAGGACGTATCTTGCTGAACCTGACCCTCCGCAGTGGACTAGATGAAGCTGTGATCAAAGGCATAGTAAATAAAGAATTTTGAACCTTCGGGACGAGGGGGTTAGCCTATCGCCTTGGCGTAAGACTTGCTATTGCTTGCAATAAAAAGCTGCTGATTGGGTAGGAAGCCCGCGCTGTACCCTTGAGTCAGTGCCGGGTAGTTCACCAAGGGCTTACGATCTCAACTTTAAAGGTTGCTGAGATTTTGTTTTTTCTTTAGATAGGCTGATTTCTTTAGCTGCTTCGACAAACTGAGCAACCCGAATAGGATCAACCGGTTCGCTGATTTTTCCATGACGTTTGAGGGAACTGGCCACAATTACCCCATCGGCCGCTGTCATTAATTTACCAATATTATCCCAATCCGCCCCGCTACCTATAAAAACAGGGGTTCCCTGGGCTGCTGCTGTTGCCAGTTCTAAATCTTCCAGACTGGGGGGGCTGCCTGTGGCCCATCCTGAGAGAATAACCCCGTCGGCCAATCCTCGTTCGATGGTATCCTGTACCGCAGTGGTGAGGTTGGGGGTTCCCAAGGGACGGGCGTGTTTAACCAAAACATCGGCTAAGATAGCCACTTCTGCGTCCAACTGACGACGATAGCGCAGTAACTCATGGGCATTGCCTTCAATTAACCCCTGATCTGTGGCCATAATGCCCGTTAAGACGTTGACACGGATAAATTGGGCATTGATGGTCGAAGCGATGGCCATCGCCCCTACTGCGTCGTTTCGTAGCAAATTGATGCCCACCGGAACTACCACTAAGTTCTTGATGCGATCAACGATCAAAGTCATGGCACTGATGACCACCGGATCGACCTTTTCTTTAGTGAAAGGGGCATCAAAAAAGTTTTCTACGATAATACCATCAACTCCCCCGGCGGCCAGGGCGGTGGCTTCTTGTTCGGCCCGTTCAATCACTGCGGTTAAACTGCCTCCCCAACGGGGTGACGTAGGTAAGGGCAGCAGATGAACAACACCAATAACTGGGTTGGTTGTGTTGAATATTTGAGTCAAGTCCACGCTTACTACCTAACGGTCGACTACGGTTGATGCCGTCTGAAATTTAGCTCCGATTAGCTATTGTATCTTATCAGGGGGACGGAATACTACTGGAGTGTGGATGACGAGGTGACGGGGTGATGGGGTGAAGATATACAATATGATAGTTATAGGTCAAAAGTTATTATGACATCTCAAAAAGCTCAATAAAAGTGAGATTTTGTATTATGTCTAACTCTCCATCAAAGGAACAGGCTGAGAAGATAAATCATAGTTAAAGACAGATGCATGAACAACGCAACCAAGCTTATCTAAATCTTATTAATCAATTATTATCCTGTAATGGAGGAGATGCAACCCAAATTGTAAGAATTTTAATCCAAAATATAGATAAAATAGATAATAATTTGCTCAATGCGTTAGATGATTGGGAACAAACTTATTTCCTCAATATTGATAGTAACCAAGCTATATCTGACGCTAATGCAATTTTGAATTTTAGTAATTCAATTAAGAATTTTCCTTTGGGTGATATTGCTACGAATAAAGAACTGGCTATTAAAGGGTACCATATTGCCCTCAGTGTCTTTACTTTTGAGACTTCTAGGGAAAATTGGGCAATGATACAAAATAATTTGGGAAATGCCTACCGTAATAGAATAAGAGAAAGCAAAGCAGAAAATTCAGAAAAAGCGATTTCTTGTTACGGGAAAGCTTTAACAGTTTATACTGTGGAAGCTTTCCCTCAACAATGGGCTACCGTACAGCATAATTTAGGTAATGTTTATGGTGACAGAATTATTGGAGATAAAGCTAATAATCTAGAACGAGCGATAACTTTTTATAATGAGGCGTTGAAAGTCAGAACTTTGGATACTTATTGCGAAGATTGGGCAATGACTAAGAGTAATTTAGCAGTTACTTATATCGAGAGAATAAAAGAGGATAAGTCTGAGAATTTAGAACAGGCTATTTCATATTGTAATGAAGCCTTACAAGTATATACTTTAGAGTCTTTTCAAGTTCAATGGGCAACAGTACAAAATACTTTAGCCACTGCTTACTTTTCTAGAATAAAAGGAAATAAAGCTGAGAATTTAGAACAAGCTATTTTATTTTATAATAATGCTTTAAACGTTTACAATATTGACATTTCTCCTGCAGATTGGGCAGCAACACAAAATAATTTAGCGAGTGCCTATCTTTATCGAATAAAAGGAGATAAGGCAGATAATTTAGAACAAGCTATTTCATTTTATAATAATGCTTCAACAGTTTATACTCAAGAAGCTTTTCCTCAACAATGGGCAACGACACAAAATAATCTAGCAATTGCTTACTTTTCTAGAATAAAAGGAGATAAGGCGGAGAATTTAGAACAAGCAACTAACTTATATCAAAGTGTACTTCAAAAATGTGAAACAAGAGGTCATAGTATCGATGTAGCGAATATAGCGTTTAAATTAGGTAAAGTTGAGGTTGAGCGAAGAGAATGGTATAAAGCATTAGATTATCTAGAACAAAGTCTTAAAATTTATCGTCAATTGGATGATATCAAACATCGTGCCGATACCATTTATCAAATTGCTCACACTCATCACCTGATAGGAAACGATGAAAAAGCTTCTGTTCATTATCGGGATGCGCTACGCTTTTATGAATACTTGAAAAATGATAGAGGAGTTGCTTTTTGTAAAGCAAGTTTAGGACGGCTAATGTTACAAATTGGTTTCGTAGAAAAAGCTGAACAATTGCTAGAAAGTGCTAAAATAATTTTTAAAGAGATCAACGAAGAAAAACAAATTTTAAAAGTAGAAGAAGTGTTAAGCTGTATTATCAAAATCAAGGAAAAACAAACAGTATGAACGAAGCAGATCGGATTTGGGATGAATTAGAAAATATTTACTCTCAATGGGGAATAGAAGAAAATCCATTTTCTGAAAGTGCTTCTAATTTAGGGGTATCTCGTCTTAGAGAGGTTTTTACAGGGAGAAGTCGAGAATTAAAAGATGTTTTAAGTTTATTTAAAGGACGAGAAAGAAAAAGAGTATTAGTCTATGGTTGGATTGGTATTGGAAAAACTGCTTTTATTCTAGAAATTTTAGATATTTTACAACGGAAAGCGGCCAAAACATTAACCGCCTATATTAGTTTACCTGCAAATACGGATTTAGCCACTATTGCTTTAGTTGCTTTAGCCCGTGAAATGAGAGAGGATGAATGGGCGCAGCAATTGTTAAATCAAATGGGTTTAATTTCAGGACAACCGTTAAGACAAAGAGAAATCACTGGTAAAGTGGGATTTGCAGGAAGTAGTGCAGAATTTAAGGACAAAAGAATTGATATCAATAAACCTCTATTTCCTGAACTAAGTTTTGAAGATTTATTAAAAAGAGCATTAGAAAAATATGATCGTGTTGTCATTGCTATTGATGACTTAGATAAACAAGATCCTGCAACCGTTAAAAAATTACTTTTAAATGCTCAAGGAATGTTAAAGTCTGGAGCTTGGTTTATTTTAACAGGTCATCCTTCGGGTTTAACAAGAGATATTGTCATTAGTGAAAGAGGTTTGTTTGATTTTTCGATTAAATTAGAGCCTCTTGAACAGAATATTATGTATCAAATGTTAGTGAACTATCTCAATAGTGTACGTTCTGAAGAATGTCAATATTCTGTAGAAGATGAGCAAGCGGTTAAACCTTTTACCCCAGATACAGCTAAGATGTTATGTGAACGTTCTAGTGGGGTTCCTCGCTGGTTAAATCGTCTAGGAAGTTATATTTTACAGAAAGCTTCTGAATTAAATGCCGAAATTATTACACCTGAAATATTACAAGAAGGATTTATATATGCTAATCAACAAGTACGAGGACAATTAGGATTGACTCCTATGGATTTTATGTTACTTGACTTAATTTTAGAGAAAGGGAAGTTATCAGATGAAAATATTACGTTAGAAGAATTACAAAGACTACAAGTTCAAGAATTCAGCGAAATACTTCCTAGAATTGATCAATTGATACAATTAGATTTAACTAGAAGATTGCCCAATGAAGAAGCAATGGAATTTGGACCTACGCCTTTATTATTACCTTCTGAAGAGAGTGAAACATGAGTTATCATCTGTAGTTTAATTATTTCTAAAACTGTCAATTAATATTATATAAAAAAATCCCCAACTATGAAGTCGGGGTAATTAACAAGTTTGTGAAACAAGGTTTATAGTAAATAAACCAAGATAAAAAGAATGATCCAAATGACATCAACAAAGTGCCAGTAAAGTTCGGCAGCTTCCACCCCGAAAAAGGACTCACTGGTGTAATGTCCGGGTTTCCGAGAACGCCATAAAACCGCCAGGGTTAATAACAGTCCAAAGGTTACGTGAAGACCATGAAACCCCGTTAAAGCGTAGAAAGAACTGGCGAATAAATTGGTGGTTAACCCCATCTCTAGATGGAAGTATTCATACATTTGGCCCATGAGGAAAATAATCCCCATCACCGCAGTTAAACCAAACCAAAGTTGTAACCCAGACACATCATTTTTCTTAATCGCAGTTTGTCCTTTGTGCATGACAAAACTACTAGAAACGAGGATAATGGTGTTAATTCCAGGTAACAATAATTCCAGTTCAGGGGTGCCTTCCGGGGGCCAAACCGGCATAATGGTTTTATAGATGATAAAGGCTGTAAATAAGCCTAGAAAAATGGAACTTTCTGCCACTAAAAATAGGGCAATACCAAACAGTCGATGGTCGGGATGTCCTTCATGACCACCGTGATGGCCACTGTGTTCGGGAACCGTTCCTTGAGGTTGTTGAATCGCTGATCCTTGCATAAGAAATTGAAAGGTTGAAATGATGTAATGACAGTTGAAAAAACAGGTGTAGGGGCATAATATAGCAGAAGTCAGAAGTTAGAAGTCAGAAGTCAGAAGTAGAACCTGTATTTTTAATGGGTTAGCACCTCGTAAACTCTAATTCATAACTCTAAAAAACACTACAAATTATGCCCAGAAGACAAGAAAATTACTTAGAATTAGCCCCAACTTCGGCTAATATATCTTCGACGCTTTCCTCCGCATCCACCCCTTCGGAGTCGGTACCGTAATCATAAGGACCAGCCCATAAAACGGGTTCTTCATCGAAGTTTTCAATGGCGGGAGGTGAAGAAGTTTGCCATTCTAAAGTAAAGGCACGCCAGGGGTTCCGTCCTGCTTTTTCCCCTTTGGTTAAACTGAGGAACATATTAATGATAAAGGGAAGACTAGACAGGGCGAGAAGATAGGCACCCAGGGTACAAATTTGGTTTAAGGGTTGAAATTCGATGTCATATAAAGCAATACGACGGTTCATCCCTAATAACCCGAGTTCGTGCATGGGTAAAAAGGTGATATTTAAGCCAAGAAATAGCAAGATAAAATGGGCTTTTCCTAAAGGTTCGTTGATCATTCGGCCCGTCATTTTCGGGAACCAATGATAGAACCCGGCAAACAGTCCCATAGCTGCTCCACCAAAGAGAACATAGTGGAAGTGTCCCACTACAAAATAGGTGTCATGGACATGAATATCAAAAGGAACAGAAGATAACATAACGCCGGTTAACCCACCCACTAAGAAAGTGGCAATGAAACCGACACCAAAACACATAGCAGTGTTGAGGTTGAGTTTTCCGCCCCAAATGGTAGCACACCAGCTAAAGATTTTGATCCCTGTGGGAACGGCAATGAGCATGGTAGCAGCCATAAAGAAGATCCGTAACCAGCCAGGAGTCCCACTGGTGAACATATGGTGCGCCCAAACAATTAAACCGAGGAAACTGATGGCTAAACTGGAATAGGCGATCGCTCGATAACCGAAAATAGGCTTACGAGCATGAACCGGCAGTACATCGGAAATCGCCCCAAAGAAAGGCAGAATCATGATATACACCGCAGGATGGGAGTAAAACCAGAACATATGTTGGTAAACCACCGGATCACCGCCCCCTGTGGGGTTAAAGAAGCTGGTACCAGCGATGAGGTCAAAGGATAAGAGAACTAACGCAGCAGCGAGTACGGGGGTAGAAAGGAGGATTAAAGCGGAGGTTGCCAGCATAGACCAACAAAATAGGGGCATACTGTGCAAGTCCATATCTTTAACTCGCATTTTAAAGATGGTGGTGACAAAATTAATCGCCCCCAAAATAGATGAAGTTCCCACCAGCAGGACACTTAAAATCCATATTTCTTGGCCCCAAACCCCACTGACGAGACTCAGAGGTGGGTAAGAAGTCCAACCAGCTTGTGCCGCGCCACCATCCACAAAGAAACTGAGGAGGAGGAGGATACCGCCAGGAGGGGTTAACCAGAAGGCAACTGCGTTGAGGGTAGGAAAAGCCATATCATCAGCCCCGATCATCAAGGGGATCAAATAATTGGCAAACGCAGCCCCGGCAGGAACGATCCATAAAAAGATCATAATGGTGCCATGTATGGTCATAAACTGGTTATACATGGCCGGGGTAATGAAATCGGGATCGGCAGTGGCCAACTCTGTGCGAAGCACTTCAGCAAAGGCCCCACCGATAAAATAGAATGCGAAGGACGTAACTAGATATTGAATACCGATCACCTTGTGATCGGTACAAAAGGTGAAATAGTCCGTCCACTTCCTTTGTTGATGTTCCATGTGGGTTGATTCGAGGGTGATTGTCATAGAAGGTTTATCAATGGTTACGATAGACTTACTAGGTTGTGACTTCTATCAAGTTAAAAAGCGTGATCAGAATGATTACTGGTTAATTCAGCCACCATGTTGTGATTCATGCCCATTTCTTGGGCGTAAGGGCTGAGAAATTCGGGATCGCTCATGGTTTTGGGGTCAACTAAAGCGGTTTCTCCCATATTGGCTTCTTGAACCGGCTTATTGGTTTCTTCCCATTGGGCATAGGTTTCTTCACTATCCACGTGAAGCACTGATTTCATGCCTCCGTGATAGGCTCCACAGAGTTCAGCACAGACAATGGGATAATCCCCTTCACGGTTAGCAGTGAAGGCTAAAACCGCCTCTCGGCCAGGAATGGCATCTTGTTTTAAGCGCAGTTGGGGAACCCAAAAGGCGTGGAGAACATCTCCAGCATTAATGTTCAGTTGTACAGGGCGATCGATGGGGACGTGAAGTTCTCCAGAGACAATTCCCGTTTCGGGATAGGTGAAAATCCAGGCGTATTGAATGGCTTTCACATCCACTACAATTGCGGGGGTGGTGCCAGTTTGGGAGTTACCAATACCTAAAGCCATTTGATGCTGATGGCTACCCATGGCAATTTGTTGGGGAGGATGATCTCTGGAGATCACCGGATCGAGTCCCCCCATATTGTTGTAAGCCTCAAAGCTATACAAGGCAAGAATGAAGACAATAATGGTGGGAATCGCTGTCCAAAGAATTTCTAAGGGAACATTCCCCTCAATGGGAGGCCCGTCGCTGGTGTCTCCTTTGCGACGACGAAATTTAATGACACTATACACTAAGACTCCTTCTATCAAGAGAAAAAGTCCCGTTGCAATAGTCATCATAAAGTTGAATATATTGTCTACCTGTTGGGCATCTTCAGAGGCAGCCACTGGCATTAAGTTATGGTTTTGACCGTACCAGAGACTCGCTAAGGTAATGACGATACCAACGAGTAAGGTGATAATGTTACTTGGAATCTTCACAGTGATTGATGAGTTAGACGATTACCTATCTAATTACGGTAAGGCCAACTTTTAAAAATGATTGGCTTTTTTACAACAGATTTAAGGATCTTTTGTTTTTCTTTAGAATTAAACTCAATTAGAATTGATGAAGATTGAAAAGATAATCTTAAGAAATGAGGATTTTAGCTTTTTTTAAGATAAGGATGGTAAGGTTGAATTAGGATAAAAATAATAGGTTTCAATTGGGTTACGCTTAAAATATGACAACAACATCCACACAATTAAATTTAATTACTAATATTACAGGGGAACCCTACCAGCCAGCCCGACTTTATTATTACGTTACTAATAAAAAAACGGTGTTAGGGGTGTTTAATAAATTAAAATGTATGGAGTCTCATGAAAAGAGCGATCGCTGGTATTGGTTTTACGGAGAAGAAGCGAAAAAAATTCGTTTTCAACAGTCTTATAATAAAATTCCTAAAGATAGTCGTCCCGTCCCTTTAGGTTATTTTCAGTTTCTGAGTGAGGAATTAATGATCTTAGAAGTGCGATCGTTTCACAGAGTAATAGAAGCGGTCAAATTCTTTAATACGAGATTAAATTGGCGGGCAGCCGAACCCATTAGATTAGCCATTGTTAATAAATTGTTTGGTTGTTCCCCTGAAGAAACCCCTCAACCCCCTAATTCGTTTGCTGAATTTTTTGATCAAGATGATATTGTGATTCATAATCCTGAGACGTTAGAAGAAGAAATTAATGGGATTATTAGTCAATACGAAACCGAAGAAGAAAAAGACCAAGCAGTAACCGCTTATATGGAAGAAAAATCGAAACAACCTTTACCTGAAATTGAAGAAATTGCCGTCAGTGTTCATGATCAAGGACTATCAATTTTAGAAATGGCTTTAAGAATGAAACAGATTGAAGCTTGGGAACATTGGCAAGGAAATAAATATTTTACTCAATATGATTTGATTCAAAGTATGTTAAATAACCTACCCAATAGTGAAGAAAATTCGCCCACAACTTCTGTGACTTAGTTGATAAGTTAACCGAAAATCAGTTAACATCAGAATAATCATTAACCTATAGGATCAATAGACCTATGGGTTCTTTCTATTGACAGGTAAGGGAACAATAATTTTATGAGTGCAACCAACCTTAACGCTAGAGACTTATTTCGCTCTGCTTACGAAAACCGTTACACTTGGGATCAAGCGTTTCCTGGGTATACTGCCGATGTCATCTTTAAAGATAACGATCGCACCTTTACCGGTCAAGTGCGAGTTAACGAAGATATGTCCACAGAAGTCTTTAATATAGACGATCAAGAAGCCTTAAACCAAGTTAAGTCCCAACTCTGGGAAACCTCCATCCATCGGGTTCGTCGTTCCTTTGAAGACGTTCATGGGGAAAATACCTTCCGTTATGGTGACACAGACGAAACCGGTGCCGTAGCCATCCTCATGGGTGGCAAATCAGAAGGCGATCGCTATAAACTCAGGAATAATGAGGTGTGTCATGTTCACCGTCATATTCATGGGGTTGTCGTAACCATCGATACGTTTAGTAGTCATCAAACAGAAGAAGGTTATCTTTCTCACCGTTATGACTCTATTTATCATGACCCAAAAACGGGAGAAGTTAAAGGAGGAAAACGGTATTTTGAAGATAATTACGAAAAAGTCGGTAATTATTACATTTTAACCAGTCGTGTTATTACTGGGGAAGAAAACGGAGAAACGGTCACCAAAGAATTTGGTTTTTCTAATATTAAGTTATTACAACCGGCTATGGTGTGACATCCTCCCACACTGACCGCTAGGCGGTACAGTGTGGGCTTCCCAACTCACGATGGGATATTTCTGCCCACAGAGGCAAGCCCCTACGCCAGTTATCTAGGCTCATCGCCCCCGACACCTCGACTTGACAGACGGTTTCCTTTCCCCTGAGTCCCAGGTTAGTAGTTTCTATGCCTCGGTTACAGATTTCCTGCGCGCTGGCCACATCTCTATCACATTGATAGCCATATTCAGAGCAATTGTGAACCCTATCAGAAAGGGTTTTTCTGACCTCTGCACGACAATTAGGGTTCTACAGGACTTATTATGCTAAAATGTTAGCAACATTATCATAAAATACAAATATGAAACGACAGTTAACTAAACTGCTTTCTCTTGCAGGAGTAAGTGTAAAATCACAAAAACAATTAGAAAATACTCTGATATTAGAAGTAGAAAGCAAGTCAAAAAAAGCTATTTGTCCTAGATGTCATAAAAGCAGTTCACGTCTTCATCAAAATCATTACTCTCTAATCAAGGATATTCCTTGGGGAGAAACCGAAGTATTTTTAAGAGTTAATAGAAGACAATTTAAGTGTGAAAAATGCTCCAAACCATTTAGTGAAGAGTTGGATTTTGTTAAAAAAAGACAAAAATATACTAATCGATATGCTCAAAATATTACCGAACAAGTTGTCAAGAGTGATTTAAAGTCTGTGGCAAAAAGAAACAATTTGACTGAATCTGAAGTTGAATCAATGATTAATCAAATGAGTGAAATAGTTCTCCCTATCAATCTAAAAAATTTAAAAAGATTAGGAATAGATGAGATAAGTTTAGTCAAAGGGCAGGGAAAATTTATTGTTGTTTTGGTAGATTTAGATACAGGGAAATTAATGGGATTAATTGACGAAAGAAAGTCGAAAACTATCAAAGAATATTTGAAGTCTTGGGGAGAGGAGATTTTGAATCAGATAGAAGAAGTGAGTATAGATTTATATAAAATGTATAAAACAGTTGTGGAAAAAATGTGTCCTAAAGCTGTCATTACTGCGGATAGATTTCACGTCACTAAAATTCTACACCAAGAGTTGAACCAGGCAAGAATTGACCAATAGAACTATAAGAAATTGGTTTGGAGAAATTGTTGGTTATTTTGAAAGAAGAACAACCAACGCAGTCGTGGAAGGCATTAATAACCGATTGAAAGTTTTAAAACGTTGCGGTTTTGGTTTTAGAAATGTAAATAACTTCAAAAATAGGGCTTGGTTGTTTTGGCATTTAACTGATAGTTTAGCATAGTATGTACTGTAGAACCAGATTTCTCAATCAGTAAATCTACTCATTGAGTTAAAGCGTTAACCTAACTTTCGGTAAACCTATGGATAGTATTCCCACTGATCACACAGAACATATCACTGTGGAAAAAATTGTTAGTGTTGCATTAAAGGAGGCTCCGAGGCCAGTTAGAGGGGGATTTTGACCGAGGCTCCTGCCCCCTGCCTCGCCTGAAGGGCTGTTAAAACGGAGAAAGTTTGCCTCCTTCAACTTTCATAATTTGAGAGGATTTTAACCATTGTGCATCAAATGAGTGTAAATACGTAGTGGTAATAATGGTTTGAAACCGTCCTTGAATCACTTCTAATAATTGATTTTGTCGGTTAGGATCGAGTTCGGCTAAAACATCATCTAAGAGTAATAAGGGGGGTTCTCCGATGACATCTTCGATTAATTGTAGTTCGGCTAATTTGATGGCTAAAACCAGGGTTCTTTGTTGTCCTTGGGAACCGTAGGATTTGGCCGGGGTTTGATTAATGTTAAATTCTACGTCATCGCGATGGGGACCGACGACGGTAGTGGCCAATTGTTGCTCGGCCATGCGACGTTTTTCTATTTTATCTAAAAAAGCTTGTTGGACTTGTTGGGGTTCTTCGCTTTCAGTTTGAATATTGGGTAAATAATTAATCTCTAAATTTTCTGTGCCGCTACTAATTTCTCGATGCCAAGTTTGTGCCAAAGGGGTTATTCTTTCAATCACCCGATGTCGCCGTCGAGTCACTCTCGTTCCTGCCTCGGCTAATTGTTGATCCCATAGTTTTAATTGGGACATTTCTGTTGATAAATCTTGATAGTTATTGTCTTCTTCTACTGTTTTACGAATCACTTTGAGTAACGCATTTCGTTGTCGTAAAATTTTATAATATTGATGGATAATACTGGCATAAACCGGTTCTAATTGAATCAATAACGTATCTAACCAACTGCGACGGGTTTCTGGTGAACCTCTCACTAAGTCTAAGTCTAAACAAGAGAATTCTACGGCATTAATATGACCTAAAAATTCTAAATGACGACGTAAGTTTTCATGGTTTAAGGTTAAACTCCGTCTCCCAGGAGAACGAAAGGTAATTCCTAGTTCAGATTCGCCGTAGGTTCGTTTTACGGTTCCTAATATTTGTGCCGTTTTTTTTCCTTCTAAAATGAGATCGCGATCGCGGTTGGTTCGATGGCTTTTTAACGTAGCTAATAGTTCTACTGCTTCGAGTAAATTGGACTTTCCTTGGGCATTATTTCCTAACAATATTGTTTTTTGTGACTCTAAATTAAGAACCTGTTCCTGATAATTACGAAAAGCATATAAATGTATATTTTTCAAGTACATTTTTAAATTTCTTAATGAATAAAAAATAGTCCAGAGTAGATACAATATCAATTATTAGAAGAGTTTAGTTTGTACTTTTCTGACTCTTGACTTCTAAAATGTAACTGATATTTTACCCCTTGTAAAAGATATAGCGTTTCTCGGACTCATGAGGTACACCTAACTCCTGCCTCCTGCCCTGGAGCCTCCTGCCTCAAAGCGATCACTTTTGTACCTCACAAGTATGGGAATTGCTATAGTTTAACGTAATTCCCAATTAAAAGGCAAAATAGAGTAAACCCCTCTGGGATCATTAAAGCTTTGAATTACTTTTAATTCTTCTTTAAATTTCAAAAATTCTTGAGTCAACGGATCAACAGAATCATTGGTTATTTTTATGTCTTCATCTAAGGTTT
Source organism: Crocosphaera sp. (assembly GCA_030065205.1). Lineage (GTDB taxonomy): Bacteria > Cyanobacteriota > Cyanobacteriia > Cyanobacteriales > Microcystaceae > Crocosphaera. The sequence goes on along the minus strand of JASJDN010000077.1, from coordinate 6,459 downwards.
TCTTAATAAACAATTCTGCAAAGCCTTGAGAAGTGGGATAGGCTTCAACTTGCCAATCTTTACCTAATTTTGCTTTTTCTACTGCATAGTTAATAGCTGCATCTAATCCCCCAAAACTATCCACTAATCCAATCTTTTTGGCTGTTTCTCCTGACCAAACCCTTCCTTGTGCAATATCTGCCACTTTCTCTTTAGATAAGTTACGAGATTTTGCTACTTTTTCCAGGAATAAGTCATAAATTCGATTAACTGATTTTTGATAAATGGCTAATTCCTGCTCATTTTTGGGTCTTGTAACTGTTCCTAAATCAGCGAATTTTGCTGTTTTGACAACATCCCAAGTAATCCCATTATTGTTAGCCAATTCTTGGATATTTAATAAGACTCCAAATACTCCAATTGATCCAGTAATGGTATTAGGTTGGGCAAAAATATGTTCCCCTCCTGTGGCTATCCAATACCCTCCAGAAGCTGCAACATTACCCATAGAAATAACCACGGGTTTTGTCTCTTGCATTAACTGAATTTCTCGTAAAATAATATCAGAAGCAGTAGCACTTCCCCCCGGACTATTAATGCGAATCACCACTGCTTTTACTTCTTCTTTGTCTTTGATTTTACGCAAGATTTTAGCAAAGCGACTGCTTCCGATTTGTTCTCTGGTTCCCACTCCATCAACAATGGCACCTTCTAAGTAAACAACTGCAATTTTATTATTAGAACTATTATCTGTTATTCCTGTTACTGGGATGTCAATATAACGATTAAAGGAAACTTGTCTTAAAGAATCTTCTGTGTTTTCTGTTACCTCTTTTAAAATTGAAATAACTTTATCTCTATAATCAACTTGATCAATTAGTTTTAATTGTTTGGCTTCTTTGGGATATAAAACCCCTTGTGTATCGGCTATTTTTTGAAGATTATTAGGATTAATTTTTCTACTTTTGCCAACTTCTTGAATAAAATTGCCCCAAACATTTCCGAGTAAAACTTCTAATTGTTCCCGATTTTCTGAACTTAATTCTGTTCTTATATAAGGTTCGACGGCTGATTTATATTCACCCACTCTAACCACTTGTACCCCAATCCCATATTTATTAAATGCACCTGTCCAAAATAGAGGTTCTGTTCCTATTCCATTGAATTCCATTAACCCCATAGGATTGACGATTAACGTATCAGCTAATGAGGTTAAATAATATTCTTGTTCACTAACAGTAACATCATAAGCAATAATTTTTTTACCACTTTCTTTGAATTTTATTAAGGCTTCACGAATCTCTGCATAATTGGCATAACCACTGCCACCACTGGCGTTACTTCCATCTAAAAAAATGGCTTTAATCCGATCATCTTTACTGGCTTTTTCTATATTTTTAATTACTTGACTTAAGGTCAAGACTGAGCGATCCTTATCTGATAAGATGTCCCGAAAATTAACTAAGGGTTCTCTATCTTGAATTTGCGTAGACAGATCCAACGTTAATACTGATTTATCTTTAATAGTAGGTTCTGTCTCTAGACTAGCCAATCCAATTAATAATATCACTAAACTACTAACACCTAAAGTAGCAAATAAAAATAATCCTGCTAACGTTCCAATAATACTGGCAAGGGTTTGTTTCAAAAAGTTCATCGTTGCATCTATCAAAAATCAAGTCTTTCTTTGTTACTTTGGGGTTTCAAAGAGAAGGTTATTAATCACCATTATATAACAATTAAAAAAAAGATGGTACAATTTTTGCAAGGAAGTTGATTTTTATTTCTCAATAGTAAATATTAAAACGCTCTTAAATATTTACCTCTAGAGATACATTCAATTCCATAAATTCCATAAAATAGTTTTTTTGTTATTAGGGTAAAGTTTCTTCCACGGTAGTTTAGAAGTATTATTGTCCTTTTCTATTTTCTCTTTTATCTCTTGTAAATCCTCACATCTTTCTGTATTTTCTACTTTTAGCTTTTTACAATTTAATTGTTTTTGCTTTAATTGAATTCTTTTATAATGATAGTTTTTTTTCAGTCGAAGAAAGTGATAAGAAAAATCTGTAAGTTGATTGTCTATACCGAACCAATGTTTTTTAAGACAATTTTCTATTTCAAAAAGAGGATTAAAAGATACCGATAATGATTGTTCGTCAGAACTCCCATCACTAGCTGGATAGGTAATTAATTCAAAAACACTATCAAACTCTATTGCTTTTTTATCAATTGCCAAACTTAAAGATGCAAAAAATTCATGAATTGTTCTAAAATTTTCGAAATAATCGTTGTCTGAATAATATAGTTCATAAGCAGTTTTTGAATTAGTTGCGTTGACTAATGCTTTACAAGTTCTATTAAATCTCTGATTGTCTGGACTTTTTGCAGTATAATTTCCCTCATTATCATAATCTTCTTCATTATTAGACGTTACTAATTTAAAATATAATTTATCGCTATCTTGATTGTTAGTATTGGCTACACTGATTAAGCTAATATTAGTATCATTTATTTTTATATTTTGGGAGTTTAAAATCTTAAAAATACTTGGTTGTATTTTCTTATTATACTTCTTTAAAAACTCTCCATACGTAGCATAAGTTGTTATATCTCTTATTTCTTTTTTTCGTATATCTTTAGGAATTTCTTTTAATAATTGATACAAGGGTACTATTACGGCTAGAAAAGATAATATTACTACAGTATTTCTTAATAATGTTTTTAGATTTCGCTTGAACCAATATATTATTCTATCAATAGATTTGTCGTCGGGCGATTTCCGAAAATAGTAATCATAAAAAATAGACCTCATTTCCTCTAAAGAAACTTCATTGTCTTTAGCTAATTTCATTAATTCAAAATTTAAAGCTGTTTGCCAACCCTTATTGTGCTGGTCTCTAATTTTATATGGTCGGATAAAATCAGGTATTTCATTACATTCTATATTACCAAGTTGATCGTCATTCATAGTTATACAAACTCCTCCCAAGTGCAAACTTTCTCTGCCCTCGTAATCTACTAAAACTTATCCATATCTTTTCATGTAGTTGAAGAGAGTCTTCTCCCTTTCATTATATCCGTATATCTGAGATTGATTCTATCCACATATCGCACAAAATCTGCAATCACCACACACAAAAACCTTACCGGAGTTGGGTTTAAATCGAGTAAACGGTTTTCAACTCGTAACATAAATTAATACAGTGCTACTTATTTATGTTTAACTACTTAGTATGGAGATAATGAACGCAAATTATTTAACTTATCAATGCAGTATAAAATTCACGGAACCCTCATGCAAATCCTAGAAACCCATCTGATGATGGGAGAGTCTATTTATACTGAGTCTGGTGGTATGGCTTGGATGAAAGGGGACATAGAAATGAAAACCAATACCAGGGGAGGATTCATGGCTGGTATTGGTCGCGCATTAGCGGGAGAGTCCTTTTTTATGACCAGTTATTATTGTCATTCAGGTCAAGGAATGGTAGCTTTTACGATGGAAGTTCCTGGGACAATTTTGGATTTCCAATTGATGCCTGGCCAAAGTTTAATTTGTCAAAGGGATGCCTTTATGTGTGCTGAAGAAACTGTCAAATTAGAATTACATTTCCGCAAAAAATTGGGTTCGGGTTTATTCGGAGGAGAAGGGTTTATCTTACAACGAATAACGGGTCCAGGAAAAGCTTTTTTAGAAATTCCAGGGGAAATGAAAAGCTATGAATTAAATGCAGGGGAAACTGTATTAGTTGATCCTGGCCATATTGCTTTATTTGAACCCACGGTTAACTTTGAAATTGAAACAGTTAAGGGCATTAGAAATGTTTTATTTAGTGGAGAAGGTCTATTTTTGGCTAAATTAACCGGTCCAGGAAAAGTGTGGTTACAAAGTATGCCGTTGACCAATCTTGCGGCTAAACTAGCTAAATATATTCCCTCAAAAAGTTAATCGTTAATTAACGAGGAAACCAATAAACATCGGTTTGAGTTAACGTTGAATGGGTTGTGGATAAATTCTTTAAATAGTTAACTAATTTATCTCCATTAAACGGCGTTAATACATAATCTTCTAACTGTAATTCACGTTCTACCCAAGGTATTCCATTTCCTGCTTTTGCACTCAAAGCAATAATAGGAACTTCCTTTAAACTAGAATGTTGATGTAATTGTTTCACCCACTTTTCAATTGTCTCTTTGTCCCCATGATTGTCAATAACGACAGCAGAAAAAGGTTCAGATAATAAATGGTCATTAATTTCTGTCACATCATCAATAAAAACAGCATCCACTTCATTACGCCTTAACCATTGTTGTAAGGTTTTAATATTGTCTTGAATATCTGTAATCACGAATAGTCTAAAACTTTCCTCAGATTTACTCTCACTTTGATTCTCTTTCACTTGACAACAACCTTCTTCTTTCAGACATAAACTACACCCTGGCAAATCATATAGATGTCCTGTGGGGTTAACAACAGGAAGATTACAACGGGCGCATTCCTTCACCTGATAACCCCCGTCTAAAAAGTCCTCAAACTGATGACTATCCCCCGTTAAAGATAACTGTTCATAATCGCTTCTTTTTTCTAATTTTCGCCACCAATTAATAAAGTTTTGATGATACCCTTGGTATTGATAAACTAACCCATCAAAGGGCAAAATTCCTTCGATGGGACTACTGACAGAAATGCCCCGACTGAGAAAATAACCCACATAACTTTTTAAGAGATCAGAGGGACTTACATTATCCAACGGAGGATTATTAATCAAAGTGGGTTGATGAAGTTTAAACTGAAGAGAAGGCTTGAGTTCTTTTTGACCTCGAAAAAAGACTTGATCTCGTCCATTTTTCTTTGCTTCATACAAAGCTTGATCCGCCTCATTTAATAACTCTTTCGGTGACATTTCTTGAGAAGGAATAATACCTGCAACTCCTAAACTAATGGTGACATATTCACTCACTTTCTGGGTGGCTGAAGGCAGTCTTAAACCTTTAACCGCCGATCGCATTTGTTGGGCCACATGAAGGGCCCCTGATGGGTGAGTATTGGGTAAAATAATCACAAACTCTTCCCCTCCATAACGGGCGACCATATCCCCTGGACGATGTAAAGTATATTTAAGGGTATGGGCTACTTCTTGTAAACAGCGATCGCCTTGAGGGTGGCCAAAGGTATCGTTATAAACTTTAAAAAAGTCCACATCGCATAAAATAATAGAAAGAGGTTGTTTTTCCCTGGCCATGCGTCGCCATTCTTGCTCAAAATAATGTTCAAAATAATGACGGTTAGGAATTTGAGTTAAACGGTCTTGAAAGGCGATTTCTTCTAATCTTTGATTAATTTGATGAAGATGTTGATAAAAATGCTCCTGTTGGATAGAAATAATTAATTGAGTGGATAATAAGGAGAGGAAACCCAGTTCCGAAGAACTCCATTGACGCGGGCCCGAACATTGATGGACAAGAATCAGTCCCCACAAACGTTGAGAGGTTTTAGTGCGATCGCCAAAATGATTGAAGTTAGTCATGGGGTGTACTTCAGGGTTCCGTTGACGAATGGGAACAATCACTTTAGCTTTGACATCAAATAAACTATCCAAAGCCATCATGGTTGAGGCTTGTTCATTTCCTTGGCTAAGATCAGCGATCGCTTCTATTTTTCCTTGTTGCCAAGCCTCCAGATCGGCAAACGTAAAAAACTGACTAATATGGCAGTGAAGTAACGTTTTCCAAGGCCGTTGTCGACATTCTTCTATCACAACCATCTCCCCGGATGGCATCATCTGGGCGATGAGAACCCTATCTGCTTGGAGAAATTGAGCAATTCCCTGAACCGTCGTTTGCAGAATTTCTCGTAAGGTGAAGGTTTGAGGGAGTGGACTGGTTAATACTTGCGATGTTTGAGGTGGGGAAATTGAGTCATCCGTTACCACCCGTTGATCGGAGGTTTCCTCTACACTGTAAGGCACTTTTTGTTCACAGTGACGGCAAAACCAACTCAGATGTCCACCACTCACATGAGGCCAAAGGGGTGAGTTACATAAGGGACACCGATGTTCTATAGTCATATTATTTACCCCTATATTTTTATTTAACTTTTATTAAATGTGGAATTGTTAAGCTAAACGTTTCGATATTGGTATTAAAGGATCTTATTACTTTGATGTTAATGGATTTAGTGGCTTTTGGGGTAAAATTGTCTTAAAACTTTGCACAATTTTGGACAAGAGAGCTATTAAAACTGATTTAACTTTTTACTATTTCGGAAATTAATTATTATTATTTTCAAATTTTAAGCTATTAATTTTCAAAAGATTTATCTCAAGCGGATTTGATATTATTACCAATAAAGTAACAGTCAAAATACCAATTCCCCCCATCCCCCCATCCCCCCGTCCCCCCATCTCCCCGTCTCCCCATCTCCCCATCTCCCCATCTCCCCATCTCCCCATCTCCCCGTCTCCCCATCTCCCCATC
>JASJDN010000076.1 GCA_030065205.1 Crocosphaera sp. | reverse complement strand
TGCCGTAAGCTTTTTTGGCAATGGATTTATACGAGTGTCCAACCGATGCAGTCCAGGAAAAACCATCCGATCTTATGTGAAATACATGAATGGATGAACCGACCCAAATTACAGGGAACACCCTACAGACTGTTAACCATGAAGACAGCTAGTCATGCAGCAAGAATGCTATTCAAAAGATTAGTTGAAGAGTTGACGGAAAATTAATTACCATAAGTATTAGATAACAATCGATAGGATAAATGTACCTATCGATTGTTTTTTTACCACATAGTTTACTGCAAGGAACCTTATAAACTAGAGATTTTAGATAGCATTCCTGAAGGAGAAATCATTACTCGTTACTATATCGGCAGTCCCGACGGTGGTAGATTGCCCGATGTCGGAGAAAAGCTCAAAGCTTCTTTACCAGAACCTTCTTTGATTAAGCCTATCAAAATTCCTGCTACGGTGTCTTGGTGGGATCTCTGTGCCGGACCTCATATTAACTATACAGGAGAGATTAACCCAGAGGCTTTCGCTTTAGAAAGCGTAGCTGGGGCATACTGGCGGGGAGATGAAACCAAACCCCAATTACAACGAATTTATGGGACTGCTTGGGAAACACCCGAACAATTAGAAGCTTATTTACAACAACAGGAAGAAGCTAAACGCCGAGATCATCGCAAACTAGGAAAAGAGTTAAAACTGTTTAGCATTCAAGAAAATGCTGGTGGTGGTTTGGTATTTTGGCATCCTCGCGGTGCAACGATGCGGTATATCATTGAAGATTATTGGCGTAAGGCTCATTTAGATGGAGGTTACGAACTCCTCTATACCCCCCACATTGCTAACTTAGAATTATGGAAAACATCGGGACATTTTGACTTTTATCGGGAAAATATGTTTGATTCGATGGAGATTGAGCAACAAGCTTATCAAATCAAACCCATGAACTGTCCCTTTCACGTTTTAACTTATAAAAATGACCTCCATTCCTATCGAGAATTCCCTTTGCGCTGGGCAGAATTAGGGACTGTATATCGTTATGAACGTTCTGGGGTTTTACATGGTTTGATGCGAGTACGGGGTTTTACTCAAGATGATGCTCATATTTTCTGTTTACCCACACAAATTGCCGTAGAAATTCTCGGTGTACTAAATTTAACGGAGAATATTCTTTCTGATTTTGGGTTTAAAGACTATGAAGTTAATCTTTCCACTCGCCCAGATAAGTCAGTGGGGACCGATGAAGGTTGGGAGTTGGCGACTCAAGCTTTAGTAGAAGCCTTAAATAGCAAAGGTTGGGACTATGTTGAAGATAAGGGAGGGGGGGCTTTTTATGGTCCCAAAATCGACATCAAAATTAAAGATGCTATTGGACGGACTTGGCAATGCTCCACTATCCAGGTAGATTTTAACCTACCAGAACGCTTTGACATGGAATATGTAGCTGTCGATGGTTCCCGTCAACGTCCTATTATGATTCATCGGGCAATTTTTGGGTCTTTAGAGCGTTTTTACGGAATTTTGATCGAAAACTACGCAGGGGATTTTCCTTTATGGTTAGCACCTATGCAATTACGTTTGCTACCAGTTAGTGAAGCACAAAGAGAATATGCGGAAACTGTCGTTGCTAGGCTAAAAGAGGCTGGTTATCGGGTAGAAATAGACTGCACCGGTGAACGTTTGGGCAAACAAATACGTAAGGCCGAACTAGAAAAAATTCCTGTGGTAGCCATCGTTGGAAAAAAAGAAGTTGAAACTCAAAGTTTGAGCATTCGTACTCGCCAACAGGGAGATATTGGTACAATGGATTTGACTGAGTTGAAAACGAGTTTAGATGATGCGATCGCTAATAAGGCTAATATGTAGATTTTTTAGTCTGATATTGTCAATTAGTAAAGCATCAAAATAATTATATCCCCTAAGTAAAAATGTTAACTATTGGAACACAAAAAAGCGATCGCATTACCACAATTACTAATACGACTTGGGCTGAATATATTAGTTTAAATTTGCCAAGTAAACGAGTTTCATTTCGCAATGGAGTCATTACTATCGTGTCCCCAGGACGTAACCATGAATTGATTGGTGATTATGTCAGGTTGATTATTTTGGCGTATTGTCGTAAAAACAATATTGCACTGTTTTCTTACAACCAAACGACTCTTAAGGAAGAAGGAAAAGAAGGGAAAGAACCTGACGTGGCTTACTGTTTTGAGATAGACAAAGATAAGCCAGATTTGGCAGTAGAAATCAATCTAACATCAGGGAGTATCGACGATTTAACTAAATATCAATACTTAAATATTCCTGAAGTTTGGCTATGGGAAAACAACAAAATTAGATTCTTTGTTTATCGTGATTCAGGATATTTAGAATTAACGACAAGTAAATTTCTGCCTAACTTAAGCAGCGATCAGGTTACAACAATTGTCAATAGTTGTTTTGGTAAAAGTGTTTTAGAAGTCGAAAAATATTTCTCTTGAAATTTATTTTAAAAATAACAAAAATGAACAAAAATGAATCTTTACTATCTTTAAAAATTGCCGTGCTAACAGTTTCTGACACAAGAACAGAAGCTGATGATAAATCGGGCAAAATATTAGTGGATAATTTAACCACAACAGGTCATTTATTAGCAGAAAAAACGATTGTTCCTGATAACATTTATCAAATCCGTGCTGTAATCTCTAGATGGGTTGCAGATGAATCTGTCCAAGTAATTTTAACCACTGGTGGGACAGGAGTGACAGGACGGGATGGAACTCCTGAAGCTATTAAACCCCTCTTAGACAAAGAAATTGAAGGGTTTGGGGAGATATTTCGCATGATTTCCTATCAAGAAATTAAAACCTCTACGATTCAGTCTCGATGTTTGGCTGGTGTAGCTAACGGTACTTATATCTTTTGTTTACCTGGTTCGAGCGGTGCTTGTCAAACAGGATGGAGTATTATCAAAGACCAACTGGATTCTCGCCATCGTCCTTGTAATTTAGCTCAATTAATTCCGAGATTGACCGAAACTTAGAGATAAGAAACATCATTTGCTTTGTTAACATTTGTTGATCTGATTATTGACTAGGGAAGTTAAAATGAGAACAATAATCATTATCATTGTACATACTTTCTCAAAATGGAGGGATTGATGGTTACCTTAGAAGATGCCAGAAGAGTAATTAGTGCCGCCGAAAAAAAAGCACTCGAAATTGGTCAACCCATGAATATAGCAGTAGTGGATGGGGGAGGAAATCTGGTAGCCCATGTACGAATGGATGGAGCTTGGATCGGAAGTATCGATATCTCCATTAAAAAAGCGTATACTTCGCGGGCGTTCAATCTGGCCACTAAAGATTTAGCCGAACAGAGTCAATCAGGAGGACAATTTTTTGGAATTCATGCCTCTAACAATGGTCAAATCATGATTTTTGCAGGGGGAATACCCCTTTATAGTCAGGGACAAGTCGTGGGGGCAATTGGAGTTAGTGGGGGGTCGGGAGAGCAAGACCATGCTGTAGCCGAAGCTGGAGCCAACCTATTTTAGTTGTTGAAACATCATTAGAAATGGATAAGGTAAAATCAGGCTTAGAGAAGTCTCTTTCTTTTCGCTTGATTCTACCTTTAGAGTTACAAGTGATTAAGCAGTCCCTAATCTTCGATTATCAAATCCGTGCTACCTTACGTCGCAAACATCATAATCCTCCAATCTGGACAGATAACCATTGGCATGATTTTCAAATTACCTTACATCTTCGCGCTCAACGTAATCCCTCTGATATGTATGGATTAGACATGGTCGAGATGGAACAGCGATTACAGGAATGGGGAGAACGTTTACCCATAATTGTCAACGATTGTCCTTTATGTCCTGGAGGAACGACTGAAGAACTCTGTTGCTATTTTGCTTCTATTCCTTTAGAGAATCATGTGATGTTAATTGGAGTTTCTGTCGCTGAAAATTCAGAACGACTCACTTATCTATCCATTAGCTAGGATTCAACAATGCTGGTTTCCCCATTAGGGTGATCAATTAGAGTAATTCCCATTTCTTGTAATTGTTCCCTAATGCGATCGCTTTGGGCATAATCTTTGACTTTTCTCGCTGCATTACGTTGTTGAATCAGTGTAGTAATTTCTGCCTCATCGAAGTTCTGGGTATCTTCTAAGCTGGTTTCAGGTTTAGCTTCTAATCCTAAAATCCCTGCTAAATGGACTAAAGTTTGCCATTGTCGTTGTAAATCTTCACCATCAGTATTGGTTTTACCTTCATGGGTTAACAAATTTCCTTCCCGACGCAGATTTTTAGCGAGTTCAAACAAAACCGCTAATCCCCCAGGAGAGTTAAAATCATCATCCATTGCTGCTTTAAATTGTTCCATAACAGCAGAGTTGAGTGCTTGGTTTTTCTGCCAACCTAATCTATCGCCATATTTTTCCCCAAAGAGTAAACCTTGCTGTAAAGTCTGCCAACCATTGGTTGCTGAACTAATGGCCTCTTCAGTAAAATCTAAAGGCTTGCGGTAATGTGCCTGTAAAACAAACAATCTAATTACCATTGGATCTAGGGGACGATTTAATAACTCGCGAATTGTCGTAAAGTTCCCCAAAGACTTAGACATTTTTTCCCCGTTCACCGTTACCATGCCATTATGGAGCCAGTATTTAGCCAGGGGTTTACCATTAGCAGCTTCTGACTGAGCAATTTCATTTTCATGATGGGGAAACACCAAATCCCCTCCACCACCATGAATATCGATGGTTTCTCCTAACAATGCCCTCACCATAGCAGAACATTCAATATGCCAACCAGGACGACCCTCACCCCAAGGAGAATCCCAAGCCGGTTCTTCTGGTTTGGCACTTTTCCAGAGAGCAAAATCTGAAGGATGTTTTTTATGGCTATTTGCAGGATCGCTCATTGCTACTCTACCACTAGCCCCCGCTTGCATCATCGACTGGCTACGTCCAGAGAGTTTGCCATATTGTTCAAAAGCGTCTACATGAAAGTAAACGTCTCCATCCACAGCATAAGCATAGTTTTTTTCCAGCAATACCTGAATTAATTGTTGAATTCCAGAAATATTATCGGTGACGCGGGGATATTCATCTGCATCCATAACATTTAAGGGACGGATATCTGCAAAATAAGCTTCGATAAAACGTTCGGAAATATCCGCCATTGATACCCCTTCTTGTTGGGCGCGACGGAGAATCTTATCATCGATATCGGTAAAGTTCTGCACGTAGGTTACTTCATATCCCCGCCATTGCAGATAGCGACGCACCATATCCCAGATAATATAGGAACGGGCATGACCTAAATGGCAATAATCGTAGACGGTCACGCCACAGCAATACATAGTTACTCTACCTGGTAGAAGCGTTACAAAGGGTTCGAGGCGACGGGTTTGGGTATTGTAAATTTTTAAAGTCATTGATTTTATGTAACTATCGTTAAAGGGGTAAAGGCGGAATACGGGCTAAAATACCTTTTTGTAAGATTTCTGGACGGTCTTGACGTTTTATGAGTCCATCTTTGCTAGTAAAGTATTGTTCGGCAAATTGCAATATAGAAGAGGGACTGGTCATCGGTGGCAAATCACCGAACATCAGAGTCGTTTTATGGGGTGCAGCAAAAGCCACAGTACAGGGGCGATTACAAGCACTCAAACAACTAACTTCTTGGATGATAAATTCATCTTTATATTGCCAGTTTGCTTGTAATTCTTTTAATTGAATTGATAAATGTTTACCGCCTCTTTGTCCTAAATAATCTTTTTGTTCAGGAGAAAAAGCACAGGAACTACAGGTAAATATCGTGTGTTTGCTCATCTTAATTACAGTTTGATATTTGACTATTTATTGTTTAATCAATTGTTCGATATCCGGTCTATCTATTTCAGTAATTGATTTATGAATTTTGTATTGTTTTGGCGGTTTTTCCATGATGACAATCGCTGTTTCAATGGGCGGACAATCTTCTTCATGACAGGTTAATTGATTTAAAGAAATACCAATTTCTTCGTCTATATTTAAGATTTCAGCTATCCAAATTTTAACTTGTTTTACTTTTGCTGGATCTGCTTTTAAATTAGTTCGAGAAAATAAATCCATGAGGTTCACCAGGGTAAATTTGGGAGACTAAATTTCTTATTAATTACTAAATCAACTAAACAATCTTTAAGCTGTTGTTTAATTAAAGATTTATCCAAATTACGCCCGATGAATACAAGTTCGTTTTTTTGCTGAGTTGTCCAATCATCCGATTGGATATCGTAGCGAGGTCCACTCAGTTGAAAAATATGGCGCGAGGGACTTTCTTGAAACCAGAGTATCCCCTTAGCACGAAATACATTACTGGATAATTGTTCAGATAAAAAATGTTCAAATTTCTCAAGTTCAAAAGGGCGATCGCTTTCAAAAGAAACAAAGTTAAAGCCATCGGTTTCTAAATGATTGTTAAAAGCCGATTTGTTACGTCGAAACTCGGAAATATCAGTTTGATAATTATCTATTTGAGTTAAACCAATGTCTAAAATCAAAGGTAAAGGGACTTGTCCATGTTCACTCTCTAAAATTCTAAATCCTGGTTTAGTATCTTCAATAAATGCTTTTAATTCGCTAATTTTCTCTTTAGTTGCTAAGTCAATTTTATTTAAAAGAACCAGATCACCGTATCTAATTTGGCTTAGAGCAGCGTCACTATCAAAATGTTCAGCAGAAAAAGCGGCTGCATCCACAACGGTAATAATAGAATCAAGACGAGTTAAAAATTTTAATTCTGTACTAAGAAAAGTCAAGATAATCGGTAAGGGATCTGCTAATCCTGTTGTTTCAACAACCAAATAATCGATTTTTTCTTCTCTTTCTAAGACTTGATAGACCGTATTAACAAAACCATCATTAATGGTGCAACAAATACAACCATTACCCAATTCTATCATATCTGAATCGACTGAAATTAAAAGTTTCTCATCAATATTAATGTCACCAAACTCGTTGACTAATACTGCTATTTTCAGCTTATCTTTATTCTGTAAAATTTGATTGAGTAAAGTGGTTTTGCCACTCCCTAAGAAACCAGTAATTATTGTGACTGGCATTCCACTTTTAGGTAAGGATGGCAGAGTATCGGACAGGGTAAAGTTTAGACGAGTCATATTTTTGAGTTAGTTCGTCTCCTGAATATTGATAATGATTATCATTCTATCTCATTCTGAAAAATCTGAGACACGGATTTCAAGTTTTCTGATTACAGAATCCCTCGAAGTCTGTGTCCGCCATCCCAAAGTGGCTCGATATCTTTGCGCTGGAGCTTCGACAATTGCAGGATGTTCGGAAAAATATCCCAAAAATCGAATCTCTAAATATACTATTTGATACAATCAATATAGTAATATATTTAAACAGCACCTCTATGAACTCAAGTCAAATTCGCGATGAGGCAAAAAACTACATAGACCAATTAACGCCAGACAAGTTAATTCTTGTAATAGATTTTCTCAAGGATTTACAAGAAGAGGATGATGTAGAAGCAACGGAAGAATTATTAAATATTCCTGGTTTTGAATCTGCTTTTAAAAAAGCCAACCAACAAGTTAAAAACGGAAAAACTAAAGATTGGCACATAATTCGAGACGATGTATAAAGTTCGATTATCTTTGGAAGCTGAAAAAATTTTTGCCAAAAGCGATCGCGCCCTAGCCAAAAAACTAGCAAGATGTTTTAAAAACCTAGAAAACAATCCTCGTTCTCATCCTAATATTAAGCCACTAAAAGGTTCTTATTCTGGATATTATCGCTATAGAGTTGGAGATTATCGAGTTGTTTATTCGATTGAAGATGATTTAGTTGTAGTAAATGTAATTATTATTGCTCATCGTAGTAATGTTTATGAGTAATTCTATTTTCAGAAGATCGCAAAATAAAACTTACGACAATCAGTAAATACACTGTCTTGTTTTAGATGGTCATTAGATTAAAGTATAAATTAAGAATATAAGATATGACCTGCTAATTATATGCAATCGGTAAACACGCCTAGATTTGAAAACCGCATCATTAATTTAGATAAATGCTTCAGTACATCGAATATGAAGAAGGCATGGAAGATAGTCTGGCAGGGAATGAGAAAACAAACTTTACTTGATTTACATGATTACTATGACTTTCATACAAACCAAGAGCGTTTGATTGAAACTATCAAAACCGAAATTATTAGAGGTGACTATAAACCAAAACCTCCTCAAATTATCAGATTGGAAAAAAAATATGGAGTTTGTAGACATATTCAAATTCCTAGTCCCGAAGATGCATTAGTATTACAAACAATAGTAGAAACATTGTCTCCCTTGATAAGCAAGGCAAAAGCATCAGATAGGGCTTACTACAGTAGATCGCATAGCAAACCTAAGAATGAATCAGATATTGACGAATCATTTCCTTATGCTTGGTGGGAATTATGGCCTGTCTTCCAAAAGAAAATTTATGAATTTACGTCTACTTTTGATTATGTAGTTGTAACTGATATTGCCAACTACTTTGATAATATTTCATTGGTACATTTAAGAAATACCATATCAAGTTATGGTAATTTTGATGAATGCTTGCTAGACTTCTTGTTTTTTTTGCTAGAAGCTTTTGTGTGGAGACCTGATTATTTACCGTTGAATGAATTTGGTTTGCCTCAAGTTGATTTTGATGCGCCTCGATTATTAGGTTTTGCTTTTTTGTTTGAGATAGATAAATTTTTAGATACGAAGACTGCTGGTAATTTTGTACGATGGATGGACGATATTGATTTTGGCGTAAATACCATTGAAGAAGGAAAAAAAATTTTGAGAGGACTAGATGAAATCCTTTTGTAGCAAAACACAAGACAGGTTTTTAGAAAAATACGTCCCACCTTTGCTAAACAATAGCCCAGGTTTGAGAAATAATATTTATCGCTATTACAGTAATTTGGGTTTTAATCAAACAAGATATAATCACTTAGTGAATTTTTTTGAAAGCGATCATTGTTCAGACGATAGTTCTATCTTTGCCGTCGCTAAAGTTTTTGTAGATTGGAAAATAAAGGCAGGAAAGATAAGAAGAAAAAATTTTGTCAATTTAGCTCTCAATACAGCCAATAGATCTTTAGCCAATTTTAGTGCAAGTCTATGGTTATTAGCAAAATACAGTTCTAGCGAAGAATTATCTAATTTTATTGACAATCATGTTTCTACGTGGCAACATTCTAGATTTTTATCGAGACAAGTTGCAGCTATATTACCTAAAATCAGAGACAGTAAAGTAGATTATATAAAAAAAGTATTTACGGATTCCGGAAGAATTGATTCTTTAAGAATCATTAATAATTTGGATATTATAAGAAACACTTCTCCAATATCCAGTAAGATTAAGTTATATTTAGAGCATGGAATAGGGACAGTAAAAGTTTATCCGCTAACTAAATTTTTAATTGTCATTGACATTTTAAATAATACTAACTTAAATTCTTCAGCTAGAATTGACTTGCGAGATAGAGTTACAACAAGGATTAACGACCCCTTGTACCTTAAAGAAATTAATTCAATTAAAGTTTTATGAAATAAGTTTTTTACTTATTGATGTAATGGAATTTAATCATCATATCAGTCATATCCCCCATCGAATCCAAAAATAGATTTATCTTTTACTGATTTGGAGCAAGAGATACAGCGTTTTACATAATTAATTGTGAGAAGAACAACAGTAAGCAAACCAATTACAGAAATTTATTCCCATAATTTAAACAGCGATCGCCCGAACTTTCAAAAACTATTCGTCAAAGCGATCGCACTTATTTACAATTGTGTTGGGTTTGGGGCATCACCATAAACAGCTTTGGGATCAAATGTTTTCTCGGTTTCAGTAAAAGTTAACTGTAGTGGTTGCTGGGAATCAATAGCACTTTTTCCCGTAGGAATACGGCGATAAAAACAAGAACGATAACCCACGTGACAACTAGCCCCCGAACCAGCTACTATAACCTGCATCCAGAGACAATCTTGGTCGTCATCAATGGTTAACTGTGCCACTTTCTGCACAAGTCCACTGGATTTGCCTTTATGCCACAGTTGCTGACGACTGCGACTGTAATAGTGAGCTTCTCCCGTTTCAATGGTTTTAACTAATGCCTCTTCATTCATATAAGCGTGCATCAGCACTTCACCCGTATTGACATCGGTGGTAACCACTGGAATTAAACCATTGGTATCGAATTTAGGAGCAAGGAATACACCTTCTTCTACTTGTTCTACTGAAGTTCTGGCAGTAAATAGGGGATTCTTGGTATTCATCAGCAGACAACCTCGATATATTTCCTTTGCAAGAATGATTATCATTCTCATTTTAGCCGTTAATGAGTTAATATACAAAGAGAATGTATATCAACCGATAGAGTAAATCTACCTGTTGGTTGTTTTCTTACCCATAAGTTAACTACAGGAAAAATTATGCAAATAGTGGATAAACAGTCAGGAAACAATGACATAATGGATGCAGCCAAAAAGAGCTTACCTGTAACAATTATTACCGGATTTCTCGGAAGTGGAAAAACAACACTACTCAACCATATTTTAACCAATCAAGAAGGAATAAAAACAGCAGTTTTGGTGAATGAGTTTGGAGAAATTGGCATTGATAATGAGTTAATTGTTAGCAGTGAAGATAATGTAGTTGAACTCAATAATGGCTGCGTCTGTTGCACAATTAATCAAGATTTAGTTCAAGCAGTTTATAAAGTTTTAGAACGTCCTGAGAAAGTAGATTATCTGATTGTTGAAACCACAGGATTGGCTGATCCGCTTCCAGTTGCTTTAACGTTTTTGGGAACAGAATTAAGAGAAATGACTCGTCTAGATTCTATCGTTAGTATGGTAGATTGTGCTAATTTCAGCCTCGATTTATTCAACTCAGAAGCTGCTCAAAGTCAGATTGTTTATGGAGATATTATTGTTTTAAATAAGACTGACTTAGTAGATAAAAAGGAGGTTGATTCTTTAGAAAATAGAATTAGAGATATTAGAGAATCTGCTAGAATTTTGCGTACTAAGAAATCTCAAGTTTCCTTACCTTTAATTCTGAGTGTGGGATTATTTGAATCTGATAAGTATTTTGAGCAGCAAGAAGTTGAACATCACCACGATCACCACCATGATGATGATCATCATGATCACCATCACCATGATCATGACCACGATCACCATCACCATGATCACCATTCCCATCATTTAGAAAATGATGGTTTTACCTCCATTTCTTTTGAAAGCGATAAACCTTTTTCTATTCGGAAATTTCAATATTTTCTAGATAACCAACTTCCTTCTAATGTGTTTCGAGCTAAAGGTATTTTGTGGTTCGATGAAAGTAGCGATCGCCACATTTTTCATCTCAGTGGTAAACGGTTTACTTTAGAAGATGATCAATGGAAAGGGACACCAAAAAATCAATTGGTTTTGATTGGACAAAATTTGGATAAGGACACATTATATCAACAGATCGAGCATTGTTTGTCCGTTCCTACCACAACCAAAGACAAAGAATTGAATTAATTTGATTTAGTTACCAAAACCCTTTTTCTCCCCATAGTAAACTGTCTTAAACTCCAGGCAATCGCTATTAGGACTATAAAGGGTGTAAGTAGCCTTTCCGGGTTCTTTACCGACATTTCCTACCCCGACAACCCTTCTTTTGGGTGCAGTCATCGTTTGCATGGGTTGCTGGCTATCTAAAGTCATCACCGAACTATTTACCGAACCTCCTTGTAGTACATATTCAAATACTTGGCCGGAACGACCACAAAAAAGAGAATTGGCCTCTACTCTTTGCAAACGGTCGAGCATTTCCCAGGGTGGGGTTTCAGGGGTTAACTCATCACTAGCACTAACGGTACTGCCGTGAATTAACAAACAATCTAATTCAAAGAAGCCAAAATGACAGTTGCGTAACCATTGTACCGTTTCACGGGATACGAAATCCCAAAGAAGTTTTACGGTTTCCATCCCAAAGCAATCGATTAATTCTGTGGGTTCTGCTGTTGAACCGACAGCGTGTAAAGCAAAGCATTGTTCCTCCCACCAACCGACACAGACTTGGGGTTGTAATTCTCCAGGTAAAGGGTTTTGAATTCGTTTAATTACTTTTTCGCTGTTAGGGTTGGCTGCTATGATATCCCCTAAAATATACAATGCTTCTACGGGAGTACGTTGGCGTTTGATATCTGCCAATACTGCTTCGTAAGCTGCGATATTTCCTTCAATTCCACTTAAAATTGCCCACATTGCTCTGCTGATTGTTAAGAATGATAATCATTATATCAAATACTTACACGATAATAAATTGATACAATTAGTATATTGCCATCGGTAAATCAAACGTATGTATGAAATTGAAGAATTAAGGAAAAAAATTGAAGCACAGGACTATATTGGTGCTTTGCAAATTATTGATGAAATAGATGAAATGTCAAAAGAAGATAAGCTTAATAAAATCTACAGTTATATGGTGATTCTTTTGCTTCATCTAATTAAACAACAGGCAGAACAAAGAACGACTAGCTCCTGGGATAGATCTATTTTTAACTCAATTGACAATATTAATCGTACCAACAAAAGAAGAAAGTCAGGGGGTTATTATGCCAATAGGGATGTCCTGAAAGAAATAATTGACGAAGCATATCCGCGGGCAATTAAAGAAGCTTCTTTTGAAGCATTTGAAGGAAAACTAACGGTCGATCTGCTTGAAGAAAAGGTTGATCACAATGTGATTAAAAAGAAAGCTTTTTCACTTTTAGAATGTAATTGAATTTATTGACTAAATTCTACAGAAATATCGCATTTCAAGTTAAAACGACAAAAACAGCACAATTACAATAAGTATTACTGCACATTTTCGTAGGGGTCAAGGGCTGTTGAACCCTACAATATAAACTACTTTATTAAAATAAAATAATAAAACCTTCTTGTTTAAAATGGTTATCATGAGTTAACACTTCATTAATTTTTAAACGTTGCATAACTGTCATAGAAATACAATCTGTTAGGCTATATTCTTTATCTAAGCGACGACGATATAAATTAAAACCTTCGAGAAAAGACTCTCTATTTTGAGGAATGACTTTAATATGAGGATTTTGCATAATATCATCAACAAATTGTACAGTACGTCTCCTGAGAGGAACGGTGGCCGACAGAAAATTTAAGACCTCAATTAAAACTTCATCTGTTGTCACAATCTCAACATTTTTCAGAGTAGATGTAACTTCTATGACTCGTTGATGCCAATTATCTTTTTTATTGATTAAAGCCACCCAATAAAACGTATCTGCAAAAATTTGTTTCATTGACTTTTCTTAGGAGTTCCATAAAGATAATGATCATGTTCTTCTGCCCCATCAACAGGAAGACTATTAAGTTCTTCTTCTGTCAAATCATACTTATTAACCATGTTTAAAATTGATTCTCCTGTTGTTTCTTTCCCAAGGTCATCTTGACTCAAATGAGTTTCTAAAGTCTCTTTAAGTTTATTCAAAACCTTATCTAAAGAACTATCTTGGTAATTAATGGAATCTAATTCAGGAAAATTAACTGAATATCCATCTGAGTTCTTAGCAACCACAATATTTATTTTGTCAACCATTTTAATTGAATAAAAATTATAATTTACTTTGTTTTACAGTAGCATATTTTAGCCTAAATAGAGCGATCGCCAATTTATTGTCTATAATAAAAAATATATTTGAACAAATTGAGTAACCAATGAAGTCCCTGCAAGATTACACAATTGTTATTCGTCCCGATGATAATAATACTTATGTTGCTTATGTTCCTGCTATTGAAGGTTGTCATGCTTGGGGTGAAACTTCAGAAGCAGCACGAGCAGAATTAGATAATGTATTTGCCATGATATTAGAAGAATATCAAGAAATGAACCGTTCTTTTCCTCAAGATGTAGAATTACTTGTTGCTAATGCCAGCTAAAGCCAAGGAACTAGAAAAAGTAGCAAAAAAACTTGGATTTAATATATGATTGTATAGTATTTTCACTTTCATCTTTACAACATAATCTAATATGTCTATCACTGATTGTCTTAAAGCTATTAAAGTATTAGCTCATAAAATTATTCAAAAAAAAGCTGAGTACGAAAATATTGGTGTTAAGGCTTCTGAGAAATATTATGAAGGAATAGAAGCCTTAAAAATCTTTGTTAAAGAACAAAAAGTTGCACACATAGTTATTGATTATAAGCATAATAGAATTGATCATGGAGTTATTACTATTATGTGGGACGTGCTTTTAGGGTTTGAAATAAAGGGAAAATTATCAAGAAAATCTGATATTTACTCTTTGGAAAAAATATCAGATTTATTAAAAGGGAGTTTAGAAAAAACACTTGCTTCAATAAATAAAGAAATTGAGATAGAGAAAAAACAAATAGATTCTTGTGAAAACTTCATCAGTGTTTTAGAAGAAGTACAAAAACAAATTACTCTTTCTGAGCAGCACTAGAACCTAAATAATCAAGATGACTAGGTTGCACAGTAAAATAAGACTAACAGCTAATTTTTAAAGTCTTAGGAACTATGTTAAAACATAACATTGATACAGAATATGATTCCTGGCTATTGGAACAAGCACAATTATTGCGCGATCGCAATTTTCAACATTTAGATATCGATAATTTAGTTGAGGAGATAGAAGCATTAGTAAGAGAAGAAAAATCATCGGTGGAGCAATTTGCCTACCTCATTATGCTTCATCTGTTACTAATTGAATACTGGTACGAAGAATCGGAGTGGAATCGCAATCATTGGGAATCAGAAATAACAGGATTCAGACTACAGCTTAACAATAAATTAACGACTAATTTGCGCAAGCATCTCGCTCAACGTTTAGACTTTCTCTATAGTAAAGCATATCAAGCTGCCGTCAAAAAAACCAAGAGTAGTATCAAAGGCGATCGCTTTCCTCAAGAACGAAAATACAGCTTGGAAGATATTATTAACGATTGATAATCAAGATAACTAGATCGAGTTAAAAACTATGCCAACATTAGAAGAAATCAAACAAATGATCTTTCAGTTACCCATACAAGAACAAATAACACTAATGGAAGATTTAGAAGAAAAACTAGAAACGCTACAAATGATGCAACTAGCTGAAACTGGGTTTAGTGAATGGAACGACGAGGAAGAAGATATCTATCATGTTTAAACCTTAGAGATTGTAGGGGTTAACGGCCGTTAACCCCTACTAACAGAAATTGGTATTATTAACGTTCGCAAACATGAGTCGGATCGTCGGCTTTTTCGGCAAATTCTAAACCTCTAGCCAAACGCCAAGCAAAAATCGGGGGTAAACCAGCATCTAAAATAGCTTGGCAGGTTATTTTATAGTCATACTCTACCTCTCGTAAGTCTACCTCTTGTGTCTCCGTATCATAGATCACATAGGTCGCATTCGGACGACCATGACGGGGTTCCCCTACAGAACCGACATTGATAATACGTTTCAGGGGAGTATTAAAACTAACAGTAGGTTGTTCCTTTTTATCGGGTCGATGAACCGTTACCTGTAATTGTCCAGCATCTAGGGTGCGAACGTAGGGAACATGGGTGTGTCCGCAAAATAATATCTCTGCATCACTGGAAAGGACTCTTTCTAAAGCAGTAAAAGCATCCATTTCCGGTAACAAATATTCGTGGTTACTATGAGGACTCCCATGTGCGAAACAGAGATGACCTTCTTTATAAGTATGGGGGAGTTGGGCTAAATATTCCCGAACTTCTGGATTAACGTGCTTATTTGTCCATTCGTGGGCGATTACACCTCTTTTTTCCGCCAACAGAGAAGGATAACTACACTCACAAGAGTTGAGTCCTTCGACAATATCTTCATCCCAACAACCCTGTACAGTGGGAATATCTAACGAACGAATTTGTGCGGTAACAGCATTGGGAAAAGGACCATAACCCACTAAATCCCCAAGACAATAAATCTTCTCGGCTTTTTGTTGATCAATATCCAGTAAAACTGCATCTAAAGCTTCATAGTTACCATGAATATCGGATATTACTGCTATTTTCATACTACTTCTACCTCTAATTCAGTTGCTAAAGATTCTTTTACTTGTTGTTGATAATAATTAATAGCGTTTTCGGGAACGCAGCAATCTCGGACAGTCTGAACAATTTCAGCTTTATCTAAATTACTGCCTACTATTTCAAAACCACTAAAACGATCTGGCCTACCATTTAACCAACGGGGTAAATCTAAGGGTTTGAATTCTAATTCCGATTTCCCTGATGTAAAGTCACCATAATAACTTTGTCCGTCTGCTAAATCAAAAATTCCCTTGGCCCGAACCACCTCACCGTAAGCACCTTGGGTAAGTTCCAGCCAAAAAGTAGCTAAACTATCAAAATCGAGGATTTCTCCTGTCAAAACTCCCCGATGAATCTGTAAAGCTGTGGTTGGGTTAGTGATGTTAGTTCCTGGAATAATTTTATCGGCCCAACTCTTTAATTCTGTACTGTCTGTATCATCTGTAATGATAGCAACTCGATGAGAATTAACAGTTTGTAGTAAAGATTCAATTCCTGCTAAATCTAAATACCAGGGAATTTCAACATAAGTGATGGTGTCAGTTAATGCTGCTTCTTCTCCTGTCTGATAAAGTTTTAATTGAGGGTATTCACTTTGAAGATAAATGGCATCAATAGGGATAGAATCGGTTTGGGGGCTGAAATAGCCTACAGGTTTATTAGTTTGGGCTATTTGTTGATGAATCCAGTGGGTTTTACCCGAACCTGGGGGACTAGCAACAGCAATAATCATAACGAGAGTGTTTGATAACGATTATCATTATATCTAAAACTAGAAATTATATTGTTGGAGAATTTTAACAAGTGCGATCGCCGAGGCGGAAAATAGCGATCGGTTTCCTTTATTTACTAAAATGAAGTTAAAAGTAAAATTGAATTCAAAACATTATGGTAATTAGACGACCACTCTACAATAAAGAAGAATTTGCTAGACGTGGTGATGAAATCTACGAATCCACAATACGTCCCCAAGTAGAAGCAGATAATTATGGCAAAATTGTGGCGATCGATGTTGAAACTGGTGCTTTTGCTATAGCTGATGATACTTTGACCGCCTCCCAAAAACTTTTGGCAAAATGCCCTCATGCTCAAACCTGGGTAGTTCGTATTGGACACCGTGCGGTTCACCGTTTTGGTGCGAGAAGTCTCAAATAATCGAAGCCAAAGATAATGGTCGAGTTACTATTACAGAGTATTGTCTAAAAAAAAGCGATCGCTTATTATAAAAACTAACCAACGTATATTGTAAATTGAGCTTTGCCCTGAATAACTATATTTATATTACGGAAAATATTATTTTTATCTTTTACTTTATTCAACCAAATTTCACCAACCAAGATGTAAGTCTGCTGAATAGCAAAAGCCTGTGAAATTTCTAATATATCTGTTTTGATCCTTGGAATTATGATTGTCTTTTTTGCTTCTTTCTCATATTGTTCGCTAAAACATTGAATACTCCAGGGATAAGTCGAAGCATTTTTATAATCAGGCTGTTTTTTTACTGTTACCTTTAATGCAACTGGATGCTCAACTTTCGATTTTTCTAGTCTTTTATATAGAACATGATAACGTTCATCGTCATAATAAAAGTCATTCCAAGGAATAAGCTTATCTTTATACTGTATTTTAACAGTATTTTCTAATTTCCTAATATCATCTCTATCTTGTTCGATTAGTCCTCTTATTTTTGCTATTCCTACTGCCGAATAAAAATATGAACTGAGAACTTTATCGGTTTTTACATATTTATTTCTAGCAGAAACATTTTCAGTATTCTTTTGATTGTGAACTAGCTTTGATGATGTTTTCAAACTTATTTGAGCCTCTTGTAAAAGATTAAGTCTAAAAATAGTAGTATTATCCTGCTGTTTTTTCAAAATAGGTTGGGTATTTTCTACGGCTTGAGATTGAGCTACAAGATGATTGACAGCGTTTTTGAGGGTATTTTTGCAGTTTTCATGATGTTCTTCATTTGACCATAATCTAAGATATGCAGAAACTTTTTTCTTTGATGATTGTTTCTGATAAGAAGAAACATACATGACTCTCGCAGAACAAAATCGACAAATGAGTTTATCATTATCTTCTTTTGATAGTTGCTTTAGAGTAAAAATTTCATTGCCACAATTCAATTTACGGCATGAACCCATTTTCATTCCTTTAGCCATCACTAATATAATCGTGCTAATTTTTACAAAAAAAAGACTTTAACCATTAACCAAAGGTTTACTGTCAACCGAGAGTAATTTTTTATTTTTGATCGCTTTGGTAAAGCACACTTTCAATCAAAGTAGACATTAACAAGACCTATTATAGCTAATATGTTCTATCAAGCATAACAAAAATCTAATCCAATTAACTTCGCTCGATAAAATAAAATTCCTGATGTATAAAGAAGTAAAATAATATTTACTCTCAATATATAACCAACCATGACCAGTATAAACCTTGACGATGTAAGCAAAGATAATCGCGCACTCGCTTTAGCGAGATCCCTTCGCGATCGCTTACAACAAAGAGCAATAATTCATGGGCGATCGCTATAATGTGTTGAAATTAGATAAGTTTAAGAAATCAGCAATTTGCCTAAGAAAATTCGTGAGTTAAAAGCAATGTTGTTGAAGGCAGGATTTGAGCTAGTGCCAAAACGAGGTAAAGGCAGTCATGCCATATATCAATATCCAGGGACTACAATAAGAGTAAACATACCTGGAAAAGATGGATCGGATGCTAAAGCATATTCACCAAAAGCAGGTAAAACAAGCTATTGAAAGAGCCAAAAATGAATCATAAGTATCAAATTACAATCGCTTGGAGTCAAGAAGACGAGTGTTATTTAGCTTATCTTCCCGATTTCGCTGATGAAATTATGCAGCCTGTAACTCATGGAGATACTTATCAATCCGCTTTGCAAAATGGTTTGGAAGTAATGGATGAATTAATTTTACAGTTTCGAGCAGAAAATAAATCATTACCAGTGGTTAAGTTGGTTTCAACTTAATTTGTAAGTCAAGATCAAATCTGTATTTGTATGTTTTATATTGGCATGAGTTCTTAAAATTGTTTGCCTGTCATTAAGCCAGCCTCAACCAAAGAAGTAAAATAATATTTATTCTCAATATACGATCAACCATGACCAGTATAAACCTTAACGATTTAAGCAAAGATAACCGCGATCGCCTACAACAAAGAGCAGTAATTCATGGGCGATCGCTCGAATCAGAACTAGATTCAATTTTAACCAGCGTGTTTGAACAAAAAACCGCAGAAAAGTCTCTTAAAGAGTTACTTCTTGCTATGCCTGATGTGGGCGAAGATGAGGATTTCAATCGTATTAGAGACAATTCTAGACAAATTTCACTGTGACCAAATATTTGCTTGATATTATCCCTACTGCAACATCAAAGCGACTTGTTTAGCAAAATAAGTCAAAATTAAGTCTGCCCCTGCCCGTTTCATACTGGTAAGCGTTTCCAAAATGACTTTCTTTTCATCAATCCAACCTTGCTCGGCAGCAGCTTTAACCATAGCGTATTCACCACTGACGTTATAAGCAGCAACAGGTAAGTTAGTATATTCTTTGATGCGACCAATAATATCTAAATAAGCTAAAGCTGGTTTAACCATTACGATATCTGCCCCTTCAGCAATATCTAAAGCCACTTCTTTAATCGCTTCTCGACTATTAGCAGGGTTCATTTGATAGGTTTGTTTGTCACCAAATTGAGGAGCAGATTCTAAGGCATCGCGGAAAGGTCCATAATAGGCTGAGGCATATTTTGCTGAATAAGCGAGGATTCCTACCTCAAAATGACCAGCAGCATCTAAACCTTGACGAATTGCCCCTATTCTCCCATCCATCATATCGGAAGGGGCTACGATGTCTGTTCCTGCTTCTGCTTGAGAAACGGCTTGTTTGACTAATACTTCTACCGTTTCGTCGTTGAGAATAATGCCATCTTTGACGATACCATCATGACCGTAGCTAGAAAAAGGATCAAGGGCTACATCAGTAATGACAGTCATTTCAGGAATTTCTTGTTTAATAGCTTTTATCGTGCGTTGTACTAAACCATCAGGGTTATAACTTTCTGTTCCTGCGTTATCTTTCTTTTCTGTAGGAATGAGAGGAAACAGAGCGATCGCATTGATTCCTAAGTTAGCAGCATCGGCTATTTCTTTGAGCAGTAAATCGAGGGTATAACGATAGATTTCTGGCATGGAAGGGATTTCTTCTTGGTGGTTTTTCCCTTCCATGACAAACACGGGATAAATCAGATCGTTAACGGTTAATTGGGTTTCTCGTACCATACGACGCAAGGATGCAGTGCGACGGAGACGACGAGGACGATGGAGTAAGGAGAGATGTTCAGTAGTAGAACTCATAACGTCTAGTGGCGAACTGGTTCATAAAAATGATAATCATTCTTATTTTAGCTCCAAAGTGAAACTACTCAACTATAATCCTATGAGAAAGACACTTCTCTTCACGAATAGCTATGACGACAGCAACCAATCTAACTTAACTCAACTCTAAGTATACATACAACTTAAATAAGATAAATGTGACACATAGTCTATAGACACATAGTCTACAAAAAGCTGAAATAGACTTATGAGTCAGACAAAAAAGTTAATTCAAAAAATTTTGGATTTCTATTCTTACACAGATGTTATTGAACAAAGAAAAAGAGCAGCACATGAATTAGTCATAGATCATCGTTTTCCTATGGAAAGATGGGACAATGCTGAAAAAAGTTTAAGTGTAGATATGAGTGATGATGAAATATTGAGAAAATTTCAGTTACTCAAAAAAGATAGTTCGGGAAATCATAATCTTTTAAAATCAAGAGCTTGATAAACTAATATTATTAATTGCAATGAGTTTCTTGATTAATAGCAATCTTATTTATGTAAGGAATCAAAGCAAAACCAATATTTTTAGCTAACAATGGTGGAACAGCGTTACCAATCTGCCACATTGCTTTTTTCATTGAACCTTCAAAAATAAAAGAATCGGGAAAAGTCTGTAATCTTGCCATTTCTCGGGCTGAAATGACGCGATTTAGATAAGGATGAATGTGAGTACCACCATGATTTTCTTTAACTGTCATGCTTGGTTTGCCTGGATATTGACGCTTGAAAGCATCTGCATAAGTTTTATATAAAGAACCACCAGGAGGAACTTTTGCTATTCTTTCCATGTATTCTTTAGAATGACGAGTCCATTCATGATTAATTTCTGGAATTCGAGAATAGTCAGGAAGGTCGGAAATTGCAGATTCTATAGATAAATATTGTTCTGGTAATAATTGAGCTTGTGGATAAGGATTTTTAAGACCAAACCGATTAGCAATAAAAATAGCTCTAGGTCTAATTTGCGGAACTTTATAAGCAGCCGACTCAAGTATCGCAACTGATACAGAATAGCCAATAGAGTTAAAAGCATCAAATATAGCTTGTTTTACCTTACCTTTTTTAATAGTAAGTATTCCTGGTACGTTTTCCATGACTACATACCAGGGCTTTATTTCTGATACAACTCTGATAAATTCATAGAATAAACGATTTCTTGGATCTTTGGGGTCTCTTTTTCCTGCCACAGAAAAACCTTGACATGGAGGCCCACCAGAAACAATATGTATTTGATTGCAGTTAGTTTGTTGTAAGCAGTCTTCAGATTTGAAGTGTTGTATATCACCACAAAAATGATGACAGTTAGGAAAATTTCTTGTGTGAGTTGCTGAAGCGATAGGATTAATTTCTACACTAGCAACTGGATTGAATCCTGCTTGCGATAAGCCTTGTGTAATGCCACCCGCACCACTGAACAAATCAATAAAATTGCATTCTAAAGATAGTTTTTCATAGTTGGTAATATCTATATAAAGTTTATAAAGATAACTGTTCTGCTCTCACTTAAGTTACTAATTAAATTATTACTCAATAAATGTGACACATAGTCTTCATATTGTCAATCTAATTCATGAATTTACATACTGAAGCGATACTGCTGTAGTTTTACTCAATTAAGATCGCGCTTTCTAACCCACTAAGAATTCAAGTATCCTGTACCATTGAACTAGATAGATTTAACCGTTACCCTTAAATACCCGTGAGTAAAACGAAAGCAGACGATATTTGTCAAGTAAGATGTTTTAACACCGAGTTAGTTAATCAAATTCGAGCAACTTTCCCCTCAGAAGATACTTTAGAAGAAATGACGGTTGTTTTTAATGCTTTAGCAGATCGCTCGCGGGTTAAGATACTTTATGCCCTCAGAAACGGCGATGAGCTTTGTGTTTGCGATATTGCTGCCATGTTAAATGTTAAGATTGCGACCGCTTCCCATCATTTACGGAAAATGCGAGATTTGAAATTACTTAAATATCGAAATGATGGAAAATTGGCTTATTATTCTCTAAAAGACAATCGTATAACTGATATTCTTACTTATTCTTTACCAAGCTTTATTTAGATTTTGTTTGCTATGTTTTAGATTTTATTAATTTAGTTAACTTTACATTCTAATGTTCATTTGAACGTAAGAAAGATATCATGAATATTATTCAAACATTCATTTGAACGTTAAGTTACAAATCATGGCAGAACACTGTTGTCAACACAAAGCAAAGGAATTACAAAAGCTGCAAAAGCGTCAGAGTAAAATATTGTGGATTATTTTGGCAATTAACGCAGTAATGTTTTTAGTGGAGTTTTTCGGTGGAATTAAGGCAGTTTCTTTATCCTTAACAGGGGATTCTTTAGATATGCTTGGCGATGCTTTAGTTTATGGCTGTAGCCTTTATGTTATTCAAAAAGGGAAAAAAGCCCAGGCGCAAGCAGCAATACTTAAAGGCGGTATTATGTTTATGTCGGCGATCGCAGTATTTGCCAGAGCGACCTATCAGTTATTTGCTCAAACAGTTCCCACAGTTCAATTAATGAGCGGGATTGGTCTTTTAGCTTTAGTGGCTAACTTAATCTGCTTTTTACTGTTAATTCGTCACCGTAACGACAATATTAATATGTCTTCGGTTTGGCTTTGTTCTCGGAATGACATCATTGCCAATACGTCAGTGTTGCTGACTGCTGGCTTAGTATTTTTAACTGGTTCGTTTTTGCCGGATTTTATTTTAGGGCTATTCCTCACCGTCGTTTTTGCTAAATCTGCGGGGAAAGTTCTCACTCAAGCAAGAGCAGAATTAATTTAAAACTCAAACGAGATAGAATGATAATGGTTATCATACAATGAACCGTTATGATTAAAGCAAGCTTCCCGACTCAACTCAACTCTAGTATTGGCGGAACAAAGAATGTTTACCACTGGAATTTTTTAGACAAGCAATATCGAGTTGTTTACGAAACTGTCGGCGCAGGAAACCCTGTACTTGTACTTCCCGCTTTCAGTACAGTTTCCAGTCGCACCGAGATGAAAGGGATTGCTAATCTACTTGCTACACATTATGAAGTGACGGTTTTAGATTGGTTGGGGTTTGGCGAGTCTCAATGTCCACCTGTGGATTATAATCCCGCATTATTTCATCATTTATTGAGAGATTTTGTTAAAGATATTTTTAATAGCTCAATTATTCTTATTGCTGCCGGTCACGCTTCAGGATACGCTTTAAAATTGGTACAGGATAACCCAGATATAATTTCTCAACTAATTTTGATCGCTCCTACTTGGCAAGGACCTTTAAGAGTTATGGGTTTACCCGATGGTGTGAGAAATGGGGTAAAAAATTTAGTGAGATCGCCTTTCATCGGACAAGGGTTATACTATCTCAATACTACGCCTTCCTTTCTACACTTGATGTATAAACGCCACGTTTATGTAGATGAAAGCAAACTAACTCCCGAATTTATCGCCCAAAAACACCAAATCACTTCTAAAGAGGGTGCGAGATATGCCCCTGCTGCTTTTGTTACTGGTGCGATCGATCCTGTAGCAGATAGAGAGGAGTTTTTGCAACTTTTAGATTCAATATCGATCCCCGTATTAATTATTCTGGCGGAAAATGCTCCCCCGAAATCAAAAGTAGAAATGGAAGCGATGGCAGAGTTGCAACAAGTACAAACAGTTCAATTAAGGGGAACTTTGGGGATTTATGAAGAGTCACCCGAAACCGTGACAGCAGCGATGAACAATTTTCTTAATATCTAATCTAAACCCCAAATTAAGTCTACATCGTAACGACGAAACTGTTCGTCAGCACTCATTAAATGGAGGTCTTCTGAAATGGCACTAGCAATCAAAATACGGTCAAACGGATCTCGATGGTGTAAAGGAAGTTGATAAACAATGAAGGTGTGATAGTGTTTGACATCAAGAGGTGCAATCTTAAGACTCGCCATTCTGCTAGAAATATACTTAGCTGGCGGTTCGGGTAATGGGAGTTTGCCTAAACCTGCTTTAATGGCAATCTCCCAAGAACTAGCAGCCGAAAGATAAAGTTGATTTTTCTTGCTTTTCAA
>JASJDN010000075.1 GCA_030065205.1 Crocosphaera sp. | reverse complement strand
TAAGCGTAATTCTAGCACTTGATCTTAAAGCAAGTCAATACTTAACTGATTAAGATTTAAAGATAATTCCTAGACATTAACGTCTAGTTTGGTCTAGGTTTGTCTAGGTTTTTGTCTTCTAGAAGAAGCTCCTCACGCTGCTATAAAACCCTTAAAATACTGGGAATACTATCAATGGCCTCTAAATTACGAATTTCATCCAAGGCAGTGCGAAAATTGCCTTCACAAACATGGTGAGTGACGACCACAATCTCAGCAAGTTCCCCTTGAAAGCCAATTTGTACCACTGATTCTAAACTAACTTCATTGTTGCCAAAGGTTATTCCTAAATAACCAATCACCCCAGGTACATCTCTACTGAGGAAACGGGTATAAAAACGGGTCTTAATGGCTTCGATGGGGGTAATTTGACAAAAATGCTGATGGACACAACTTAATAGGGGATCAAGGGTGGTACTGACTCCACTACTTTGAAGGATAGCCACAATATTCATAATATCGGAAACTACTGCGCTGGCCGTTGGTCCGGCACCGGCCCCCGGTCCAAAAAACATCACTTGTCCCAAGGGGTTTCCTTCCACTAATACCGCGTTATAAACCCCGTTAATACTAGCTAGGGGATGATCTTTGGGAACCAGCGTCGGATGAACCCTTAACTGTAGTTGTTGGGAGTTTGCCCCTTCTGTTCCTTTGGCAATCGCTAATAGTTTAATGACAAAACCCAATTGCTCGGCGTAGGTAATATCGGCGGCCGTCACTTGACGAATGCCTTCGCAGTGGACATCTTCCCGTTTAACCCGTCCCCCGAACCCTAACGAGGCTAAAATGGCGATTTTATCGGCTGCATCTAACCCGTCTACGTCCGCAGTGGGATCAGCTTCAGCATAGCCTAATTGTTGTGCTTCGGTGAGAACTTCCCCAAAATCTGCCCCATCGGCGGTCATTTTGCTCAAAATATAGTTAGTGGTGCCGTTAATAATACCAATAATACTGGTGATACGGTTGGCCCCTAACGACTGTTTCAGGGGTTTAATAATGGGAATACCACCACCGACGGCAGCTTCTAAGAGAACATAAACCCCCGCTTCGTTGGCTGCTGCGTAGATTTCATCCCCATGACGAGCCATAACCGCTTTATTGGCGGTAACCACGTGCTTTTTGTTGGCAATGGCTTGTAAAATGAGCGATCGCGCGGGTTCGAGTCCCCCCAATAATTCGACAACGATCGCAATGTCTGGATCATTGACAATGCTTTCTAAATCTGTGGTGATCACCCCTTCGACAAATTGCACTTGACGGGGTTTATCGAGCGATCGCACCCCGACTTTAGTGATGGTGATGTCTCCTAACAAGGGATTTCGTCCTGTGGGATCGAGTAAAATTTCTGCGGTTCCCGTTCCCACCGTTCCCAAACCCAGTAAACCAATTTTAACGGCCACTTATTCTACTCCTGTTGTCCTCTGGTTTATTTTATCAGTTATCTAGTTATCAGTGTCATAATGAAGCCGCTAATGCCTACAACTATATGGGTGTCGTCCTAGAGAAGCAAGAAAAATTAGAAGAAGCGATCGCAGCCTATAAAAAAGCCGTAGACATTGACCCCAAATTGACTGATGATATTAAACCCTTAACTATTAAATCAGGCTGGATACAACGGAATCAAGAAATTACCATTATTGGTCATCCTTCTAATATAGATAGTCCCTGGTCAGCCGTCAAAGGGGAGGTGATAAATTATCGTCCCAATGATAAGTTTATTCCTTTAGATGCTTTTGTTGCTGACGGCAACTCTGGGGGGCCGGTTCTCAATATAGAAGGTAAAGTTATTGCAATGATGGTTAATAAGAGAAACAAGAATGATATGGTTTTTTTTGATAATCCAGGAAAGGAAATTATTTGGCGAGATCCTGGTTCCACTAGGGATGTAGGTTTAGCCTATCCTATGGAAATTGTGATGAAAAAATTACAGGAATGGGGAATATTGAAAGGAGTTAGACATTAGGAGTTAGGATTTTGAGAGGAAGAAATACGAAGTCAGAAGTGTTAACTCAAAATTAGTTAAGATATTTTTGTTTGTTTAATTATCATTTGAGATGCCACCAGATTATTATGAAAAAGCAAAAATTACTTCCATCTAGTTTATTTCCCCTCTTTATTGTTGTTTCTCTCTTAAATATGACGAGTGTAAGAGCTAATGATTGTACCACTGGTAAACCCAGAGATATTCGTTATATTCGTCGGGATAATAACCGTTGTGAAGGGATTCAAGATAGTCGACCGATTAGTAATATTAGTGATAATTTTGAATTAATTGCTTTTGCTACCAGCAATCTTAATAATTATCCTGAGACTCTAAAAATAAGAGTTCCTGGGACGGGAAGAGATAAACCTATTATTATTATTCAGTCTTATTCTAAAAATTATTTACTGGATGAAATAGAAGCAAAATATAGTGCTTCAGGATTTATATTCGACCTGAAAACAAATGCTGTTTTACAACGAGCTAAAATACCTTTTAATAGTTTATTACACTTAGCTTTTGTTGAAAAAAAATCTATCAGAATTTATCATCCTGTCATTTTAGAACAATCATCAAATGCTTATAAATTTGTGATTTATACCCGCGATCGCAGAACGTTTCCTAAAGTAGAAATTCGTCAAAACAGGAAAGTTATTCCTAGTAATCTTCAACCTAGAAATATTGCGAATCGAGGGACAATTCCTTTTTATTGGCAACCTAATAATACGCCCACCGGAAGGTATCAATTTTATGTAGAAGATGGCAACGGAAAATCAATAACTTTTTCTTTTCAACATGATCCTAGTTGGTTATAAATCATGATAACGTAAGGCGGGGAGTGCATCGGCCTACTTACTCCTAATAATAATCAACAAATTAATCTCAATTTACTCTCTCCTAATCAATTCTTTATTACATTACAAAATCCTCAAGAAAATGATAATTCAAACAACTGGTTTAGAAAGGATCTTGATGTTAAGAATGTTCAATTTAGTCGCTACGAAACCACAGAAAGAGTAACAGATGAAGTTCAAAATTCTACGATTTTACAAGGAGAAGTTCGCCTAGGAAAAGAAAAAATAAAACTAGAAAAAAATCAATTTTTAATCATGGATTCCCCACAATCAGCCATCAAAAAAATTAGATCCTTAACCCTTCATTTTAAAGATCCCAACGGAATAGAAACATTTATTGTAGGAGAAACGAATAGTATTGCAGTAGGACTTTACCCCGATTTTCCTGTAGAAAGTATCCAACCTAACCTATTATCAAACAATCTATCCTCTGAAGCAATTACCGCACTAATTACCTTTATTACCACCCTCACAGGAATCTTCTTACCCCGTCTCTTCCCTGATTCTCCTGATGAGTAAACATTCTTTTAAGAGATTAAGTTTATACTACAAAACAAAAAAATAAATGTATAAACTATCACAAAATAATAAAATTTAATCAAAAAAAAATAGATAATTCTGACTACAAAAGATTAAAAAATATGAAGCAAAAAGGGCATTCTGCCACTTTCCCTACAAAATCTTTTTTTACAATGATTGAAGATAGAAATAGTTAGGAGTGGATTCGGATATCAATGTGATCACACCATTGAAAATCCTATAACTATCACTGGTATTTGTTCTGATCGCTACCTAGAAACTACGTTACAAGTTATTCAGAATTATGTTTGCGAAAATTCCGGAACGCTATATGCACCGAGTGCGGTGGGTTCTCGCATTAGGTTGGTTATTACTCATTACCTCCTTATTTTATGACCCTATTTCTTATTGGTTAACCTTACCAGAAAATAACTGGAGTCCCCTCAGTATCAGTAATATTACGCCGTATGATTGTGTCTTAGTCCAAGGACAATGTTTACCCGAACAACCTTATCCCATTGGCGCGATTATGTTTTGGGCGTTAATTGTTCCTACGGGTGTATTTGTCTTAATGGTATTTGGCCATGACGCTTGGCGGCGTATTTGTCCCCTCTCGTTTATGTCCCAGATTCCCCGCGCGTTAGGGATTCAACGGACTCGTAAACGGGTGGATGCCAAAACCGGCAAAACACGCCATGAATTGATTAAAGTTGACCCGAATTCTTGGTTAGCGAAGAATCATCTTTACTTGCAGATGGTGTTATTCTTTGTGGGAATTGCAGCGAGAATTCTTTTTGTCAATTCTAACCGTATTGCGTTAGGACTGTTCTTAATTGGGACTATTGCCTCAGCTATTACTGTTAATTACTTTTTCGCCGGAAAATCTTGGTGTCAATTTATTTGTCCTATGGCCCCAGTAGAACAGGTATTTGCGGAACCTAGAGGATTACTCAATAGTAAGGCCCATACTGGCGATCGCAAATTGGTCACTCAATCCATGTGTCGTACCGTCAACGCTGAGGGTAAAGAACAAAGTGCTTGTGTTGCTTGTCATAGTCCCTGTATGGATATCGACGCAGAACGGTCTTATTGGGAAAATGCCACCAATCCCCAACAACAATGGCTGTATTATGCCTATGTGGGGTTAACCGTTGGTTATTTTGTCTATCCTTTCTTGTTTGCTGGAAACTGGGAATATTTAATTTCGGCTGCTTGGTCCCATCAAGAGAACCAACTGGCTACTTTATTTAATCCTGGATTTTATATTTTTGGCAATCTGATTCCCATTCCTAAACTGGTAGCTGTTCCTATGACCATTGGGTTCTTTGGGTTAGCCGGCTATTATCTCGGTTGCAAAATCGAAAGATTGTATAAAGGATATCTTTTCCGTAACCATAAATTGGTGAGTACCGAAGTGGTTCGTCACCGAATGTTTACCCTGTGTACCTTCTTTATCTTCAACTTTTTCTTCATTTTTGGTGGCAGTAACTTTGTGCGGATGTTACCTACCCCACTCAGATATCTATTCCCAGTGTTAATGGCTGGTTGTAGTGGGGTTTGGTTGTATCGAACTTGGTTCAGAAACCCTTACCGTTATCAACGGGAAAGTTTGGCAACAAGACTACGGAAACAACTCAACAAACTCAAGCTCAATGTTTCTCAATTCCTTGATGGTAGAGCATTAGACGATCTCACGGCTGATGAAGTTTATGTGTTAGCAAAAGTGCTGCCTGGGTTTGATAAAGAGAAGAAAATCGAAGCCTATAAAGGGGTGCTAAAAGAATCAATCAACGAAGGTTATGCTAATAGTACCAGTAGTCTTGAGATGATGCGTCAAATGCGTCTAGAACTCAATATTACGGACGAAGAACACGAACTATTATTGACAGAATTAGAAGTCGAAGATCCCTTCCTCGTTGATATTGAACACCACCAGAACCACGAAGATTGGCTGCGCCAAGAAAGCTATCGTCAAGCTTTACTAGAAACCATTATGGAGTCTTCACGGGAACATCCCCATCAAGCGATCGTTTTAGATTTGTTTGATGTCATGACCGGGAAAAAACCCTTCGACTCTTTCAATGAACTGCTCAATAAATTATCCCCTGAAGAGTTACGTTCAATCGAAGAAATACGGGAAGAATATTCGATTACGTCTCAAGAAGAAAAAGACATCTTGCTACACGCTAATCCTCATCAATTATGGCAAACTATGGCCTATACTTTGAGTGCCATAGAACATTTAGATGCCCTAGCTGAAGGTAAAATTAATCCCGCTTGTAATCTGGGAGAAATTAGCAACGAACAGATGACCTTTTATCGCAATACGTTCAATAAGTTTGATAAAGATGGCAATGATAATCTCTCTGCAGTGGAGTTACACTCGTTATTGAGAGCCATTGGTCGTTCTTACTCTGCTGAACGAGTGCAAGAAGTCATGGATATGATCACAGGAACTCCCCGGAGTCAAGTTATCTCGTTTTCAGACTTTACCACACTACTGCATCAAGAGTTAACAGAACATCCTCAAGAGGTTATGCTAGAACGTTTCCGCCGTTTCGATGTGGATAATTCTGGTTATATCAATCTTGAAGAATTGCGGTTGTGTCTGCGGGATATTGATGTGAGTTTATCCGACTCTCAAATAGAGGAAATGCTGAAGTTAGCTGATAGCAACAGTGATAATCAGATCAGTTATGAAGAGTTTTGTGAACTCTTTGGACAGTTTAAAAATACGGTTCATTCTGTGTAATTTGATTACTTTGATGATCTCCCAATTAAACATTGGGAGATTTTTTGTTTTTACAGCTTTTAACTCTCAGTATCGATAGTCTAGTAAATTAATATAATTATAACAGTTTCTTCCGTTATCTTTTGATTGATAAAGAGCTTTATCAGCAGCTTGAATTAATTCTTGAGGAGAATGATCTAGATGACAATGGGTATGAGCAATACCGATACTTAATGTAACATATTCACTAACTTTAGATCCCTGATGCTCCAGTTGTAAATTTTTAAGAGTTTCTTGTATATTATGAGCAACTTTGATAGCACCTTGCAGATTAGTATTCGGTAAGATAATAGCAAATTCTTCTCCTC
This sequence comes from Crocosphaera sp., assembly GCA_030065205.1. Taxonomy (GTDB): domain Bacteria; phylum Cyanobacteriota; class Cyanobacteriia; order Cyanobacteriales; family Microcystaceae; genus Crocosphaera. Next base: position 17,866 of record JASJDN010000075.1, on the reverse strand, counting down.
CAAATCGTGCTGCTAAATCCGCCGGACGTTGTGCTACTATTTCTAGGGTTTTTGCGAGTTGTTTTAAACATTCATCCCCTTGAGGATGACCGTAACACGTATTATAATTGTGAAAATAATCAACATCGCACAAAATTAAAGATAGTCCTTCCTTTCGTCGACTTAATCGCTTCCATTCTTGCTTCAGATAGATATCAAAATAATAACGATTAGCAATTTGTGTTAATCCATCTAACCTGGCCAATTGACTTAATTCTTCATTAGTTTTAGTGAGTTGATGTTGTATTTCTTCTCGCTCTCTAACTTCTTGATTAAGTTGTAGTAAAGTCTTAGTTAAAGTGAAAATTAATATGCCAGTTAAAAAAGCGATAATGATTCCAGCTATGGCAATCCATACCATTAATAAAGAATAGGATGACCAGCGATTGAGGGGCATAGCCGCTAATCGCCAAGAACCATTCGGTAAAGTCACTTCTAAACTAACTGGATTATTCAAAAAAGTTGCTTCCTTGCCCCAAAAAACTTTACCTTTTTTTCCTAATCCATCATATCCTCTAAGACTATATTCTAATGTATTATCTTTATTTAAAATTCCTGCCTCTTTTAATAAGACATCTTGTTCAATTCCAATACTAATCATTCCCCAATATTGTCCACTTTCAGCAACAGTATTAGGAGGAGTCAAAAAGACAGGGGTTCGAGTAATAAAAACCTTTCCCCCCTGAGGAAATAAATCAACTGGACCGGATAAAACGGTTTTTTTTGTCTTAATTGCCCGTTCAAAGGCTTCCTTTTCATCAGGAACTTTTAACGGTTCAAACCCTAACGCTTCTTCTTGTCCTTTTAAGGGATAAAGATGAGTACAAATGGAATTTTTAAACAAAGCAGCACTGGGAACACCATCAACTTTAGCCACAATAACCTTAGTTAATTCTTCAAATTCTTCTTGAGTGATATCAGGATTTTGAGTAGAAATATAAGCCACTAATCCTCTCATCAAAAATAGTCTTTCGTTTAAAGCGCCTTCTAACTTAGCTCTGGTGGTACTCACTTCATCTAAAATATGAGTCCTTGTGGCTTCAATAAATCTATTTTGTTCTAAATTAATTAATACAGTGGTAAACGTTAAGACCAAAACAATCGATAAAACCCCGGAAATATAGGGGAGAAAAAAAGACTTATTTATGTTAACCTTCTTTAAAATAAACATTTTTCATAGGTATTATCATCAAAACTAATTATATTATTATAATTCCCGTCAAAAAAAAGACGCGATCGCTCGCGCCTTTTTTCATCAAACTTTAGGGAATGATTCAGTTAAGGGTTAACCCCCCACTTTAACCACTGGTTCAAAACTAGGAACCACCAACTCCCGATCTTGTTTGGTTAACTTGTTATACAAGCGTTCCGTGTTGGGGAAGTTGGCTGCAGGAAGGGTGGGGAAACGACGATAGGGAACCGTATCTTCTCCGAATAATTGGAGATATTCCATACTATTGACCATCGCCCCAATAAAGCCACGAATACCCTCAGTGGCTAGAAGTTGGTTATATTTTTGGATTTCTTTTTGAGTTAGAGGCGCACGACCTAAGAAATGCTTCGTTCCTAGTTCGATCACCTTGGTATTGGGATAAGGGGTGTAGAACTCTTTGATATAGAGATCAGAACGACCCAAACCTTCAATAAACTCTTTAACGGTGATTTCGCCATTGCCTAACTTACTTTCTAGACCAGTAAATTCAGCTTGAACAATGTAAGGATCGAGATCCCGCTCAAAAATCTGACGATAAGCCGCACGAATGGCGTTTTGTAAAGCGACTTTATCCGTTGTGGTTAACAACTTAAAGATTTTGGTTTGCTGACGTTGGGTACTAACGCCTTGGTTAACGCGGAACTTAATTTCAGGTTCAGTGCGATTATCAGACACTTGACCCAATTCCACAAACCGTGGGGTCACTTCCTTATCAACCCGCTTACCAATATCTTCTCCGATGGCACCTGGACGGGCCATGCGTAACTGCATTCCACCAGGGGTTAAATACCGTTCGTAGGGAATGGTATCTTCTCCAAACGCTTCGGTGTATTCCTTACTATCGATCATGGCATCGACTAAGGCATAAAACCCTTTCTTAGAAGCCAAATCAAAGTAAGCGTTCATTTCCTTACGACCGTAGGTGGGACGGCCTAAAAGACGACGGTGGATATATTCGATGGCCTTAACCACATAGAAAGGAGTCCAGTAGGTCTTCAAGAAGACTTCAGACTTCGCTAACGCTTTAATAAACTCCCGTAGGGTAATATCCCCATTTTCTAGCTTAATTTCCGCCACTTTCAACCGTTGTCCTTCATAGACATCTCGGCCAAACACTTGACGGTAAGCAGCCCGAATCACCGCTTGAGTGGAACTCTCCCCAAATTTAACACTGGCACCGTTACTGCTACCCGGGAGTTCATTGTTCAAACGGAAGACTTTTGGCCCTAAACTACCAGGAAATTCACCCCGTGCAGCCGGGTTACTATTTTGGTTATTAATACCCGGACCACGGTGAATTAAAATCCGCTTAGTATCTTTACTGAAGGGAGCGGGACTATTGCTCGGATTACGGGTTTCTTTCGGGAAAATCGCCCCAAATTGAATTTCGAGGGGATCGTTTCCAGAACCGTAAACGTGCTGATCCGGTAAGGGTTGATTATATTTCGCAAAGGTCGTAATAAATTGAGGAACCTTACGGAAGGGCGCACTGTAGTTAAACAGGTCTTGCTGCATTCCCCAGTTCCGACATTCTTGGGCTTCTTGTCCTAAACCGCGCAAGTAAGGAACGGTTTCTTCTCCAAAGTAATCAGCATACTCTTGAGAATCCACTAACGCATCCACTAACGCAGCTAGTCCACCGCTAGAAACGATGGAAAAGTAGTTTTGGACTTCTTCACGAGAACTTGGACCACGACCTAAGATATGACGGAACGCTAATTCTAAGGCCCGACTATTGATAAAGGGTTCAAAGAACTGTTTACGATACAAAGGGGACTTACACAGTCTACGGACAAACTCTTTCATAGAGATGTCCCCATTTCTAACCTGAGATTCTAGGTAAGAAAGAGACTGACTGTAAGCTTTGGTGATATCTCGCTCAAACAGTTGACGATAAGCCGCTCTGACAATTTCCCCTTTCTCGGATTCGGATAAACCGGGCTTCATCACGAATTTTTGACGGGTTACAGAGGCATTAAAGTAACTTTGAGGCAGTTCTAACCCTTGTAGGTCATTAGAAGAGCGTTGACGTAATTTATTAGAGGGGGTCGGTGCTTTAAATTCTGTGATTAAGACATCAAAGTATTCGGTAACAATGGCCTGTGCTTCTGCATCTTGGCGAAAATACTCTCTAGAGGCCGCCCGCATTTCTTGCAGTGCCACTAACGTCGCGTCCGTAGAACAAGCTCTTTCAATGATTTCTCTTAAACCACGGGTATTAACGACGATGATGCTCGGGTCACCGGCCACAATGGCATAGGTTACATATCTTAAAAACCAAGACATATCTCTCAAGGACTTCTGCATATTGCTCGGTCCGTAGCGAGAAATATTGATCGGGCGAAATCCAGGAGGAATCGGTCCACTAGAACTAAAAATGGAGCGTAACCCTCCGAAAAAGCCACCGCCACCGCTACCGCTTTCTACATAGGTAGTGGCTCCTGGTTGAGCGGTTTGGGTTGCCCCTGCCATGGCCATTTCTTTTGGAGCTTCCACTGGGGGTTTTTCTAGATACGCCATGGGCGATCCCCCAGTGAAGATCCGGTTAGCTGCCCGCGACACAATTAAATCTGAATTGGTCGTTAAGGTTTGGGCGATCGCCAGTCTCTTCTGTCCAGACTGGAAATAGGTAACTAATTCATTGAGTTCTGTCTTTGCTAAAAAGCGATCCTGTTGCTCAGCTTGACTGATGGCTGAGACGGGAACGGTTTGGTACAGTTGGGGTCTTGCTAACGAGCTTCCACCACTTGCCTTTACACTCATTGGATTTCAACTATCTCCCATGAAAAAAATTGCTAATCTACTTCATAAAGAAGTTCAGATGTTCGCAACATCTTGATTAAAACCAGATGTTTCTTAAAAAGTTAATCAGCATCTAGATTAAACTGTTTCGGGCTTTCTGAGGAGGTTTGTTACGAAATGTATCCTTTCTATCTTCATTATTCTTTATCTTGACAAAATAGAACTTATGTGCATTGCTAGTAATTTAGTGAAATTCTTCCTCATTTTCTAATAGAAGTCAAAATATTAACCAAGCAGCTAAGCCAAAGAAAGGGATAAATCTTAAGGAACGTTGTGGATTTTGGGGGGGAATAACAGCACCCATTAAAATGATTTGAAAAATGGCAAACAACACCATATCAACAGCAAAAGCAATCACCACACGACTCGTTTGCAATTGTGTTATAAAATAGTCAATTTTTTGGCTAAAATCTCCAAATTCTGGTCGTCCAATAAATAGCCAAGCGATCGCAATAATCCCCACAGTTAATCCTATCCAGCCAAAACTCCGTTCTAAAAATCCTTTTTTGCGTTCTTCTTTTGTCTCTAAAATGGGTTGTTTAAACCGTAAAGCCATATAAGGTAAAAGAAAGACATTGGTTAAAAACATAGCTACAGTCCAAAGAGCTATTTTTGGAAAGTTTCTAATCCTTTGATCAGCTAATAATAGCGGAAGAAACATAAAAATCCAAGCTTCAGCAAAGTTGAATTGTGCTTCAATGGCAGGATGAACCACCGGGGATTTCATCATAGAAATTCCCAAGGTATTTAAAATGGGTAAAACAAAGAAGAAATTGAGGGATTCATTGATCACTTCTTTGATGGTTTCGGTTTGTACGGCCCAAACTGGTTCCCCAGGTAAAATAAAATTAGGGGAAGAACAGAGTAAAAGATAAATATAGGTTCCGGCGAGAAACCATAATATTTTTGATAAAATCAGTTGGGTTTGGGGTGGATTAGCGTCTTGTTTCAAAACGGTTCTAATTAAAGGGGTAATTAAACGAATAATGAAAAAGGATAGTTTTCCTGGTTTGAGGGGTGGTTCGACTATATCCCTGGCAAAAATTAGTTTTCGGGTGGTTTCTGAGATACGATAAAAGCTAACCCCTCGACCGTTGGGAATGGGAATATTATCCAGTTCAACGTGCCATAAAACCCCTACTTTTAAGGGGTCACCTGTGGTGATTTCATCTATGACAAATTTGAGGTCATGGGGAACATTATCACAGGATTCTTGAAAGAGATGTTTGACGGCTTCTTTTCCTTGAAATGCTTGAGAAAAGTTCACATCTTCGTAAATACAATCCTCATCAACCCATTGCATCGCTTGCTCAATCTTTCGGTTATTAATGGCTTGATAAATAAATTCAATAACCTCTTTCGCTGTTTTTTTCATCATGAAAAGTGTTACCAACTAATGTTCAAGAAGTCAGAAGTTGTTTTTTCTAATAATTTAATGGTTAAGACTTTCGACTTCAAGCGAAGTGATAAAAAACCGGCTTCTTGCAAGAAACCGGCAATATAATGAATCTACCATGAAAAACTTATAAAGAAAGTCCTAACTTTAATCCTAAAATACCATGAGCGATTAACACAATGGCAACCACACCACCTAAATACGCATGAAAGGCGCGATAACCTTCTTTTTTATCCCCATTAAAGCCAATTAAAGGGGTAATGGCACTAATAGCCATTAATGCAACAACTGCTGTCCCAGTCCAAAAGTGACCACTATTTAAAACGGGTTGTTTTTGCATCACGAGAGATAATACACCGCCTGTATATCCCAAGGTAACAAAGAGAAAGACCCAGGGGGCTAATTGACGGTGAGAGGCGCGACTTTCTGATACCACTTCGGGGTCAGTAACAAAACGACTGCGCCACCCCATGTAGGCGGTAAAGCTACCTAATACTAAGACAACAATACCCATCATGATTGGGTGTCCCCAATGAACAATGGGTTCGGGTACGCCTAAGCTACGGAACCAAGCGGCCAAGGGTTCCAATATATCTGCAAGTTTGTCTCCCATAGTTCTAATGCCTTATCATAATTTTTAACAGCAATTATTATAATTATATTAAAAAATTGACTCAGAATTAGAGTTTTTTAGAATCTGTCTTAATATTTTTTTAAGTCGGTTGTTTTTCTTCCATAAATGCAACAAATTGTTGCACTAACTTGACATTTCGCCAACCTTTTTCCCCTTCTTCCTTGATAATTTTTAAAGCTTCTTGGGTACTATAGGCTTGTTTATAAGGTCTGTGACTGGTTAAGGCTTCATAGATGTCTAAAATTTGAAAAATCTGTGCTAATTTGGGGATACTTTCCCCGATTAAACCATCAGGATAACCGCTACCATCCCAACGTTCGTGATGATGGCGAATAATTTGAGCAATACCGCGACGGTTTTGCATCGGTTTACAAATTTCTTCCCCTATTAAAACGTGCTTTTTGATTAATTCTCGTTCTTCTTCGTTTAATTTTCCTTGCTTCATCATCACCGCATCAGGAATGGCAACGGTTCCGATATCATGGAGATGGGATGCTAGAATAAGATCGCTAATTTCTACGGGGTTTAAGTGTAGATATTCTCCAAATCCTTGCGCTAATTTATCAAATCTAATTCCTGCTTTTCCTTCGGGAGAATAGCGTTTTTCAATGGCTTTAGAAATCAAAAATAAAACTTGTTGGATTTGTTCTAACCATTCATAAAGCCGTTTTCGTTGAATTAACAATTCAACTTCAGGTAATAAGACGATACTTTCTAAGGGTTTACTCATAAAAGCATCTGCCATTACGTGTTGACTTTTGAGACGAGATTCATTATCGTCTGCAACACTCATTAAAATAATAGGAATTGGTTGCGTCTCTTGATTTTTTTTTAATTGTTGACAAATATCAAAACCACTGTAGTTGGGCATTTTAATATCCATCAAAATCAGATCCGGCGATACAGTTCTTACGACAGGAAAGACATCGGAAATACCATCATGTTCAATGACATGATAACCATTGACACTTAAAAGATCCACCGCCATAACACGACTAAAGGGGTGATCATCTACCACTAAGATTTTTGCGGGTTCTGAACTTCCAAAAATATCCACGTTTGTTACGATTCCCTTTCTATTGTTTGATTATACCAAATTGACAGCAAAACGCTATTTTTTTTGAAGAATACCGGCAATAATTTGTCCTAAGGCAATACCTCCATCGTTTGGGGGTACACTATGATGCCAAAAAGGGATAAAGTTTTGTTCTTTTAACTGTAAAATGGCTCTTTCGCTTAAGTATTTATTCTGAAAACATCCCCCTGTTAGCAGAATATTTTTTTGTTGGATTTTTTGGGCAATATCAATAATAATTTTAACTAAAGTATTGTGAAATTTAGCTGCAATTTCTTGATGGGATTCTTTTTGTAAGATATCTTCTATAATACTTTCTATGATCCACTGCCAATCAATGACTAAGGGAGAGGTTGAACCTTTAATTTGATAGGGATAAGTTTGCTCAGTTTTAAAGTCATTAATAGCATATTCTAAAGCCATTGCCCCTTGTGCTTCAAAGGTAATATTTTGACAAATTCCTATCATCGCTGCTACGCCATCAAATAATCTACCAACACTAGAAGTAGACGGGGTATTTAGGTTACGGGATAACATTTGTTTAACTAAGTTTAGTTCTTGGGTAGCGATGGTTTCTAAGAACGGTAATTTGATGTGATTATTGTCCCCTAAAACTTCAGATAATATAGATAAAGCAATACGTTTTGGGTTCTTTACGGCTTGTTCCCCTCCTGGTAATTTAAAGGGACGAAAATGAGCCATTCTTTCATATTTCTTATCGGTAATTAATAGAAATTCTCCCCCCCAAATCGTCTGATCATCACCGTATCCTGTTCCATCCCAGGCTACTCCTAAAACGGGAGGGTTGACGTTATTGTTAGCTAGACAAGAAAGAACATGAGCATAATGATGTTGAACGGTAATTACGGGTAAATTTTGGGCTTTTGCATATTGACTCGATACGTAATCAGGATGAGCATCACAAACGATTAGTTCTGGGTCAAAATCATATAATCCCTTTAAACTTTTCATGACTTTATGAAAGGATTTTAAAGCTTCGGTTGTGCTTAAATCACCAATATGTTGACTGATAAAAACTTGGTTGTTTTTAAGAATAGCAACGGTGTTTTTTAAGTGTCCCCCCACCGCTAAAATATTAGTCGAAGAATGGTCATTAATTGTAATAGGAAAAGGGGCATATCCTCTGGCGCGACGAATCATTATTTCTCTTCCTGCCATGACTCGAATAACTGAATCATCCACAGGACGAATAATCGGACGGTTATGAACTAAAAATAAGTCAGCAATATTTTTTAGTCTCTTTAAAGCTTCTTTTTCATCAATACAAATCGGTTCACTGGCAAGATTTCCACTGGTTGCAACAACAGGAAAATCAAGAGTATGAAGTAATAAATGATGTAAGGGAGTGGGCGGTAACATCACACCTAAATAGGGATTATTCGGGGCAACGTCAGGACTTAAATGAAGATTATTTTTGCGTTTTAAGAGAACAATAGGGGCTTGAGGGGAGGTTAATAATTGTTCTTCGAGTTCATTAACTTCACAATCATGCTTAATGGCTTCTAGAGAAGCATACATTAAGGCAAAGGGTTTATGAGGTCGATGTTTACGTTGTCTTAATTGTTGTACAGATTGGGTATTTCTAGCATTAACAATTAACTGAAATCCTCCTAAACCTTTTAATGCTAAGATTTTACCCTCTTTTACCGCATTAATGCTCAAGTTTAGCGCATCATTATTATCACCTAATACTTCTCCTTTTTGATTCCATAATTGTAGCTTTGGTCCACAAACAGAACAAGCATTAGGCTGTGCATGAAACCGACGATTAAGAGGATTTTCATACTCTGCTTGACAAGCATCACACATGGTAAAAGATTTCATCGTTGTCTGAGGGCGATCGTAAGGTAATTCCTCAATAATGGTGTAACGAGGTCCACAATTGGTACAATTAGTAAATGGATATAAATAACGTCGATTATCAGGATCAAAAATTTCTTGTAAACAATCAGAACAAGTTGATAAATCCGGTAAAATAATCGCTGTTTTTTCCCCACTACTACTATGACGAATTTCAAAACTGTTGTAATTAACAGGGTCTAACCACCTGGTTTCTAGACTATTAATTTGAGAAATAGGGGGTTTTTCTTGGGGAAGTCTCGATAAAAATGTTTCTAACCTTGTTTCATTTCCTTCTACTTCAATAAACACACCCGATGCAGAATTATTAACCCATCCTTTCAATTTTAAGTCTGTGGCTAAACGATAAATAAAAGGACGAAACCCTACCCCTTGAACTGCCCCTGTAATAATAATTTGTAATCGTTTTAACTCGTTCATAATCTCAAAAAGTACCGCCGAACACTGAACTCCCAACACTGAACTCGACTCAAAATGTCCCTTATCTTGGTAAAATGGTAAATCAGATGAGTTTATCGCTGCGCTAGATTGGTCTATTCTGGTGCCAAGCGAGTCTTCAATAAAGGTCATCCTTTCCAAAGATACAACTTTCCTTGTACCCTTCAAGCGGACTTCTGTAAACACGATTAAAGGTGACAGGGTAAGATTCCATTAGGACTCAATTAGTTTAACCCTAGATAGCTAACCCGTCAGACTGGGGTGTGAAGTTTAAACCAAAGTATTACTCATCAACTCAACTGATCTCGTGTTTATCTTCTTATCTTCAGATCAACTCAGACTCACTCACATTTAGCAAGGACTATTTATAGATGGAATTTTCAATCGCTACATTATTATCCCACTTCAGTGATAACAAATTGGTGGCGGCCAAACTCCTAGAAAAAAAACTGGGATGTGAAGACGAAGAAAGCGTCGAAAAATTACAAATCATCCTAGACGCATTAGAATTGGTGGGTATTCTCGAAAAAGAACGGGGTAAATATCGCCGCGTTCCCGAAGATGACCTAGTCGAAGCCAAGTTACGCTGTTCGAGTAAGGGGTTTTGCTTTGCCATTCAAGACGAAGAAGATGCAGAAGACATCTACGTTCGAGAAGTTCACCTGAGTAACGCTTGGAACGGCGATCGCGTTTTGGTCAAAGTCATTAAAGAAGGAACCCGTCGACGTTCTCCTGAAGGGGAAGTGAAACTGATTCTAGAACGGGCCAACCCGTCTTTGCTGGCCCAAGTCAAAAAAGAAGAAGAACAATATCAAGCCATTCCTCTCGACGATCGCTTATTATTTGAATTACTCTTAGAACAAAATGGCGGTAATTTAGAAGACGCGGTTAATCATCTGGTTCATGTTTCTGTGGTCCGTTACCCCATTGGAGAACATCCCCCCGTTGGCCAAGTGACCCGCATTTTAGGTAGCGATGCTGAAGCGGCCGCGGATACGGATATCGTTTGCTGTAAACACGATCTCTCCCAAACTTTCAGCGAAGAGATCGAAAAATCAGCCTTAGAACTCCCTATTACCTTTGACCCCGAAACCATCGAAAAACGGGCTGACTGGCGTGAGATCCTCACCTTTACTCTGACTGAAGATGTGGAACGAGATTCTCTCCCTTTTATCGAAACCGCCTTTACCCTGGAAAAAACCGAAGATAATGATTGGCAGTTTGCTGTCCATATTAGCGATGTCGCCCATTATATTCAACCCGATTCGTTATTGGATAAAATTGCCAAAAAACGGGGAACCACTATTTATTTAGGGGAAAAGGTTCTCTCTATGCTACCCGAAACCGTGACCAAACGGTATTCCCTCAAACCGGATCAAGATTTTTTGACCATTTCGGTGATCATGACCTTCGATAAAAACGGTCAACTGGTAGAATACACCATCGAACCGACAGTTATTCAGGTGAATCATGAACTGACTTATCCAGAGGTTCAGTCTATGTTAGCCGATTTAGAAAACGTCCCCGAAGATCAACAACCCCTGTTCGACAAACTCAAAGACCTCTTTTTTACCCTTAGTCCTTTAGTCAAAGCCCAACGGTTACAACGAGGGGGGTTTGAACTACAATTAGAACCGCGATCGCCTTATCAAGATGAGGGCCGCATCGGAACCTTATTGGCCTCTTCTCGTACCCCTATTCGTTCCCTGTTGACAGAGTTAGTGGTTTTAGCCAATAAATCTGTCGCTGATCACATTCGGGCTTTAGGCATTCCAGGAATCTATTGTACCCAACCGGAACCAGACTGGGAAGAGTTAGAAGATTTACTCAAATTAGCCCAAAATTTGGGGTTAGACGTATCCCTCGAATCGGAGGAAGAAATTACCCCTCAAGACTACTACAATTTAACCCAAATGTTAGGGAAATCTTCCCATGTTCATGTCCTCAGTTATTTACTCCATGAAACCTTAAAATCATCTAAGTATAATAGTCACCCAGGATCGCATTTTGGCCTCGCTTACGATGACTGTTACACCCATTGTGTATCCCCAGGTAAACGTTACGTTGATTTATTGATTCAACGGGTCTTAAAATTAGTGTTTAGTGATGGACGTGATCGCCGAACTCGACAAACCAAAACAGGGGTTAATCTCTTTAGTAATAGCTGTCATGGTAACATTAATTGGAATGTGCTGCCGCCAGCTATGCAAGAAGACTTAGAAGAGATGTTTCATTTCTTAGTTCCGTCTCTGAATGACCGAGAAAAAACCGCCGAAGAAGCGGAAAAAGACCTCGAAGGCTTACAAAAAGCAGAGAAAATGAAGGAACGAACCGGTAAAGTTTTTAAAGGATTAATTACAGGGGTTCAATCCTACGGTTTCTTTGTAGAAATCGAAGATTTATTAGTAGAAGGATTAGTCCATGTGAGTTCCCTAAAAGATGATTGGTATGAATATCGTTCTCGTCACGGTTGTTTAGTGGGACGAAAAAATCATATTGCTTATCGTTTAGGAGATGAGGTGGAAGTTGAGGTAAAAAGTGTCGATTATTATCGGCAACAAATTGATTTGGTCACCGTCAGTGGAGGCAGTTCTACCAATAATGGTGATTGGGAAAATGAGTAAAATCAACCTGGGGTTTGAGCAATTCTAACCCCATCATATTGATAGTTTAACCAATTAGTTAATTGTTAATTTTTTAAGAGTAATTAACCGTGAATCAGCAAACAAACGTGACTAACAAAAACCGTCAAGTAGGTCGATTTAAGCAGTTATTTCTACCTTTAATTCTCGGTGTATTAGTATTCTTAACTGGATGTGTTCGTTATGATGTGGGCATTAATTTCGCTGAACAACATCACGGGGAAATCGTACAACATATTCGCTTAGCCCAACAGTTAACAAGTTTGAGTAAAACGGAAGCAACCCAATGGTTAAAGAGTTTAGAAAGTCGTGCCAAATCGTTACAAGGAAAAGCAAAAAAAGTCTCTGATGAAGAAATTATCATCAGAATTCCTTTTAGTAATGGTAAGGAATTAACTGATAAATTCAACCACTTTTTTAATCCCAATTATTCTAAAATTGCCTCTGGTTTAAAAGTAGAAAATCCTGAATTAGTTCAACTCAATGCGGAGATGTCCATCAAACAAAATAATTGGATATTTTTTGAGCGCAATAAACTGAATATTGACGTTGATTTGAGGGCTTTGGGGGTACTTTCTAACCAAGGCAATGTTATTGTTAGTCCAGGTTCTTTAGTGGACTTAGAGTTTGTTTTAAATGCCCCTTGGCGAGTGAAAAATCTGGCTAAAAATAGTAACATTAATAGTGAATCAAATCCCGATAATACCCAGATAACTTGGCAACTAGAACCGGGTCAAATTAATCGCATTGAAACGTCATTTTGGGTTCCTAGTTATTTAGGTATCGGAACTGTTGTGATTATCCTGGCTATCTTATTAGGATTCTACGCAAAACATCGACATTTTCCAGGGGTTCAAAAAACCGTTTAAATACTACTTAAATGGTTGACGATGCTAGAATTAAAGTCCATTTTACATGATAAAACAAATGAGATGACTCTAACATCTAATGAACAATCAGTAATCATCCGAACAGAACGTGGATTAACAATTGCAGGAACAGGCATCACATTATACGATGTGATGGATTATATAACAGAGCAGTACCCACCAAAGTTTATCTGTGCCATGCTTAGTATTACAGATGAACAGTTAATTTCTGCTCTATCCTATATTGATGATCATCGCGCTGAGGTTGAAATAGAGTATCAAAATGTTCTTAAAGAAGCTGAAGAACTACAACAATATTATGAACAAGAAAATCACGACTTAATTGCTAAAATTACGACAAAACCTCCAGAACCAACTACAGAAGAAATTAGAGCCAAGCTAAGAGCAGAAAGAGCTAAGTTTGAATCACAAATATGAACATTTTGGTTGATCATAATTTGCGTGGCCATTCTCTTATTTTAGCTCTAAAGTTTGATTAAATTCTCTCAAAGCAACCGAGGAACCAACTTGCCAAGCGCGATCAACATAATGAGGAACAATCTCTTTCACAGGAAAATCAGGAAAAATCAAACTGTTATCAGTTTCTATATAGTGGTTATCGGTAAAATGATAGATGTGTAATTTATTCGTTTTATAAATCCAGACTTCAGGAATGGCTAAAGTAATGTAATCTTCGATGTCAGTAAAAGACGTAACATCAATTTCTATGGCTAAATCTGGCGGTGGATCGATACTCATATCTAGTTTACGCTTTCCCAGTATTGCTTGATAGTTCTCGATATAAAAACAAGCATCGGGTTCTAATCCTGGTTTTTTGCCATACTTTAACGTTACGGGGTGAAAGCTATCCCAATCTTTTTCTTGATAGTGCAACAGTGCTTTAATTAGATCCGATATGACATCTATTTCTTTGCCGTGTTCGGGTAAAGGACTCATGAGTATAATGTGGTTATCTCGGAAACGAATACGGGGAATTGAGCGATCGCCTAATTGCTCTAAAAGTTCTTCATAATCAGCTAGAGTACCAGGAAACTTTAAGATTGTTCCTGCTGGAAGATCGATTTTATCTGGAGTTATAGTTGGCAACATTTTTTTTAAGATTTAATTTTGTTCAAAAAGTTACGTTATTCAATTTCATATTCTAAACTTTTGACTTGATATTTTAGTTTTAAATTCTCTAGGTAGCTTGTTAAGATATCAATAATTTGTTGAAAATCAGATTTGTTTGTTTTCATTTTAATTTCCGATAGATATTCTTAAAATTGTTTAAAAATCACCTTAGAGACTGTTTATAAATAAAATCTTAAGACGGTAAGGTGGGCAAGTCAAAGACTTATCTAAACTAACTTCACCCTTGAAAACCTTGCCCACCCTACAAAATTCATTGTTATTATTTCTTTAGGAGCAGTCTCTTAAAATTTTACGAGTTAAGTTCTACTTTTCCGTATTATGGAGAGTATAGAAAAAACGGAATGTTCTGCTAAGGCTAACCCTTGATAGAATACACTAGCCATAATTTGAGATCCTCCTAATTTCGCAGGTTACTCTGTGGTTTCCAATAACGAGGAAACAGACGGTAATAACACCACCACATGGGGAACGGGACGGGGGATATAACCCACCAATGACTCCCCTTCATAAGCTAAAGAGGTACTGGCCCCAGAATCTAACATAACCGCTTCTCGAAACCCTAGTTGCTGTAAAATTTGTCCTAATTGTATGGAATCTACTGGATTTTTGGATACCCCAATCATCGGTTGTCCTGAACGATGAATTCCCCAAAAGGCACGATGTCGAGGGACATGAAAATCAAATAAATTACCGAAACTTTCATACGGTTGGGCCAAAGAATCTTTAACTAACCATGCGGCCCCCACAAACGCATCTGTGATAAATTCACCGTCATCAGATTCTGCTGCAACCCCTGACCAACTGTTATGAATTTCTGCATCAAACGGGACAAATTTAACCCATTTATCGCTCATTACAACCAACGGACGACCATTCAATCTCGGATTTTCACTAGCATTCCCTGGAACAAATTCTCCTCCTTGACTCATCACTGGACCAATCATTACATTGGAGTCTAGGTATTTTAAGGAGAAAAATGCTCCATCAACCGCAGCAACTGCTTCAGTTTCTGCGATAATTTCTGGTACTTGGTAACGACTATCGGCATGAATGGTACTGGGTTTACCCCCATTAATAATAATTAGTTCAATGCCGTCTATGTTATGCTCTCTTTTGCTAATATTGGCTGTAAAATTAAATCCACCGTCTAAATGTTCCCCAGGATAACCGCCCCACGCTTCAGGAGAAATTACTTGTAATTGTGATTGACCAAAGCGACCAATACTTAATAAATCAGGGGATTCTCCCACAAACATTTCTTCTTCATTAGACATCGATAAAGCCATTTTATAACCAGCAGCCATTGCCCAATGTTTGACCCTGGCATCGTGTTTTCCTTCGGGATAGGTAAAATATTTAATGGGAATACCTAACCTTTTTTCAAAAATTTCTTTAGCCATCATTACTTCTTGAAATAACTCATCATCAGATAATTCCCTTAAATCTCTGGGATGACTAATGGTATGAGAAGCAATGGTAATTAAGGGGTCATTGGCTAATTCTTGTAATTGTTCCCAGGTTAAACTAGAACGGGCTGTTTTTCCTTCCATTTTCTTGACATATACTGAGAAAACAGCAGGATAATTATACTTTTTCAATAAAGGATAAACATAGTCATAATGTCCCCCATAACCGTCGTCAAAACTGAGTAAAATAGGTTTATCGGGTAAGGGAATTCCTTTTTGTAAATGCTCTAATAATAAATCAAGACTAATGGGGGTTAACCCCTGTTCTTGAATGTATTGAAAATGACTTTCTAATTCTTCAGGAGTAACATCAAAAAAGACTTCTTTTCTAGGCAGAATATCATGATACATGAAGATAGGGACCTTAGCTGCTTTAGCACTTTCATGGATATAGGGAAAGGGTTTAGCAACAGCTTGACTGGCATTTTCCGATGCTTTCCACAACTCAGGAAATGTAGTTGGTGAAATAATTATTTGTTGTTTATTATTAGCGTTGATAGGAGAAATCACTCCTTTTATACAGTCTTGTAAATTTAGAGAATTATTCGGTGAAATACGGTTACTGGTTGCAGCAGAAGGATTAAGATTCAATCCTAACTTTGAGTAATGATGAGAGGACTCAACAGTAGAAAATTGACAATTTTTTTCTTGCTGGTGTTGAATGGCTGTTAGTTTATCATTTTTAGTTAAATAGTCTTGATTAATTAAATTAACCAAAATTAGACTATAAACACCCATGATTAAGCCACTACCACAGCCTAATGCTAGTTTGAAAGACAACCATTGTGACGGAGAGGAAAACATAAAGATAATATAAACAAAAATATAAAGGTTGATAGGATTGTAGTCTAGAGTTCCTGGATTAAGACAAAACTGTGATAATTTTATTAAAAATTTAAGATTTTCTGTTGGTTATTTGTACTATTCCTGGTGTAGATTGGGTCACGGGAAGTTTCGACAGCCAGCTACCCACTTTGCTTTCTTCATGTTAGTCAATAAAAGTTAACATAAATTAACATTAAAATCAAACAACTTGATGAAATGTAGTAACGTCGCCCATTTTACTTATCATTTAATTGCCGTTTACCAAGTTTTTTAATAAAGATTTAAGATTTTGTGACATTAGCCCCTAGACAAACAAAAAGAACTTATTGTAAAAGAATAGCAAGTACAACTAATCCGACTCTCAGATTAGTTAAGCTGTATTAATTGGGAGATGACCACTGTGTCTAATTTATTTCGTTCCCTCTTCTTGAGCGTCTTACTCAGTTTCGTTACCCCTGTGTTGTTTCTAGGGGGAATTCTAGGGACTTTACTCACCGTCAGTTATATTCCAGGGGTTGCTTTATTAGGTCAACTGGGACAAGAATTGATTTTATCCTTTCTGTCTACTTTTGGAGAAGGGTATCCCTTGCAAGGCGTGTTAACCATTGGCATAACTTGTGCCATGGTTGGAGGTTTATTTGATGTGTTTAATTTTTATTTATATCAAGATGTTCGTAGCCAGTGAATTCAGCGATCGCAAACGATAGCACTAGGCATTATGGTTAGGACGGTTTTACATGGGATTAAAAGGAGATCGCAGAATTATAGCGGTTCTCATACTTGTGAGGTACAGAGTTTTCTGGCTTTAGGAGTCAGGAGTTAAGAGTTAAATATTAGGTGTACCTCGTGAGTCCGATTTTTTATGTCTTAAAATGTGTTTAGCCAAATCTACGGCTTGGGATAAGTCTTGGCTTGTTTTTATCACAGAATCAAATTTTAGCTGACTTGATTCTGTTATATTTTCAAGTTGCTGTTCACTTGAATTAGCAACATATTCATCTTTGGGAGATTTTGAATTAATCTCAAATTCAAGTGATGGGTCTTTATCCCATTTTTGGGCAATTTTATGTAATTTTTCAGCAAACACCTTTGGAATCCTGATTGTACAAGTTTCATTTTACTTAGGGACATTATGAATGTCCCTAAGTAATTCGGCGATCGCAAGACGCAGTTAGTGTCAGTGATATCATCGCAAAACCTACACTCATAGCAGGGACTGATTAACCGCGATCGCCTCAAAGTAGATCCTGATAAAAAAGATAGCACTACGCATTTTGGTTAGGACAATATATTTTAGTACAAAGGCACAAAGCAACAGTAAAGTGTCCTAATAGATTTTTACGGAGGTTTTTTTCCTCCGTCGAACCCACGTTATAGGGGTCAACGGCCGTTAACCTCTACAAAAAAAAGAGGACAATCATGATTGTCCTCTTT